>JBGQIT010000048.1:0-11537 GCA_041498575.1 Gemmatimonadaceae bacterium | reverse complement strand
GCTGGGCATCGGCATGGGCATCAACTATACGCCCGCGGCGACACGCCAGGAGATCCTACGCACATTCGGCGTCGCGGCGCGTCACCACGCGCCGGTGTTCGTGCATCTTCGGTCGGCGGGACTGCTCGACAACGCCGGTGGCATCGCCGGCTTGCAAGAAGTGATTGCCGACGCCGCGGCAACCGGCGCTTCTGTGCACGTCGCGCACGTGACGAGCATGGGACTCGGCGCCACGCCGGTATTACTCGAGTTGATCGACGGCGCGCGGGCACGCGGGCTCGACGTGACGACGGAGGCATACCCATATACGGCCGGCGCCACGATGCTCCAGAGCGCGATCTTCGATCCCGGATTCCAGGAACGCCAAGGCATCGACTACAAGGACATTCTCTGGGCCGCAACTGGCGAGCGACTGACGGCGGAGAGCTTCGAGCGCTACCGCAAGCAGGGCGGGCTCGCGATAATCTTCTCGATCCCCGAGAGTGCCGCGGACCAGGCTTACCGCGATCCGCATGTCATGGTGGCGTGCGACGGCTGGTTCCAATTCCAGAACGGTGTACCGATCGGCCATCCGCGGACCGCCGGGACGCACGCGCGCATCCTGGGGCGATTCGTGCGAGAACGGGGCGTGATCACGCTGATGGACGCTGTGCGAAAGATGACGCTGCTCCCGGCGCGCCGGCTCGAGCGCGTCGATCCGGACATGAAGCGCAAAGGGCGCCTGCAGGCAGGCGCCGATGCGGACATCGTGGTGTTCGATGCGGCGCGGGTGATCGATCGCGCCACATTCGAGCAGCCGGCGCAGTATTCGGACGGGATTGTTCACGTGCTCGTGAACGGGACTTTCGTGGTGCGCGGGTCGAGTCTTGTGCCGGGCGTAGCGCCGGGGAAACCGATAAAAGGACGATAGTCGCCCTACTTCGATATTGAACCCGCCAGTTCTTTGCGCAGCACAGGTGCGACGCGTGTGCCGAGCAATTCGATGGCTTGCATCAGCTTCGCGTGAGGTAGAGAAGCTGCGTTCATTTGAAAAGTGAAGCGGGAGACGCCGCCCAGCGCTTCACTGTGTCGAATGATCTTCTCTACTACCTCGTCGGGGTTGCCGACCAGCAGGGCGCCAAGTGGACTTCGCTGAGCGTCGAAATCCGCACGAGTGACGGGGCGCCATCCCCGTTCTTTCCCAACGTCGGTAAACGCACGAGCGTAGCCGGGAAAGAAATCATCAGCGGCCTCCTGCGTCGTCGCCGCGACATAGCCGAGTGAGTGCACGCCGACCTTGAGCCGATCAGGAGAGTGTCCCGCACGCCGGCCCGCTTCCCAGTAGAGATCGACGAGCGAACGGAAGCGGTGCGTATGCCCACCAATGATGGCGACCATCAGAGGAAGTCCGAGCGTGCCGGCGCGAGCGAACGATCCCGGCGTTCCGCCGACGCCCAGCCATATGGGCAAAGGATTCTGAATTGGTCTCGGGTAGACGCCCTGGCCTGTCAGAGCAGGGCGATGTTTGCCGGACCAGGTAACGTGCTCGTTGTCGCGGATTTTGAGCAGCAGATCGAGCTTCTCCGCAAACAGCGAGTCGTAGTCCTCGAGTCGAAAGCCGAACAGGGGGAAGGAGTCAACGAACGAACCGCGGCCTACGACCATCTCCGCGCGCCCCTGCGAAATAAGATCGAGTGTGGCGAAATTCTGGAATACGCGTACGGGGTCGGCCGAGCTCAGTACCGTTACCGCGCTGGTGAGACGTATGCGGCTCGTTCGTGCCGCCGCGGCGGCGAGAATGACGGCAGGCGCGGAGTCCAGGAAATCCTTGCGATGATGTTCGCCTATTCCGAAGACATCGAGTCCAACCTGGTCGGCGTGCTCTATCTCCTCGATCAGGTTACGCAGGCGCTCCGACTCACTGAGTGCCCGGCTGGTGTCAGTGTGCGCCGCCGCAAAGCTATCAATGCCGATCTCCACTTGTGGCCTCCGTTGCGGGAAGAGGGACGCGGGAAGCGCGAAGCGGGCGGTCATTCCTGCGCGTCCCGCTTCCCTCCTCCCGCTTCCCGTCCCCCGCCAGCTCGCTGATACGCGGCATCTTCTCTTCCACGTACGATCGGGAAAGCCGTCTGATGTCCTCGCGACTTTCACCCACGAAAGGGCCGTGCATCACGATGGGAACGCCCTGGCGCTCGCCGGCGTAGAGCATAACACGCGCACCCTCGTCCCCGCCGATGATACGCGCTGAACTAGTGCCCGATGCGCCTGGTTCCGGCTCCGCGAGCCATCCCACCTGACCCGCGGTTAGTCGGGTGCGCTCAGGGCCGACGGAAATTGCGCCCTCCAGCACATAGAAGAACCCGTTGTAAGAATCGGGCAGCTCCTGCTCGAATCGGGCGCCCGGTTGTAGCCGAAGATCTATCAGCGTCACGGGAACGTAGTTGTGCGTCGTCGCCTGCGCGGATCCGGAGCTTCCGCTATAAACGCGCGCTTCCACGCCCGGCTCTCGTCGCACTGGGGCGGTGTCACGCGCGACGTGCTCGAATCGCGGCGTCGCCCAGCGGTCATGATGCGGAAGCGTCAGCCACAACTGCAGGATGCGACTCTTTCCCAGTGGCACGACGTTCTCGTTGTGAATCACGCCACTCCCGGCCGTCATCCACAAAACGTCCCCCGTTCGAAGCGTTCCTTCATCGCGGTCGCGTAGCTCTCCCTCCACGACGAACGTCACTGTCTCAAATCCGCCGTGCGGATGCGCGCCGCCTGCCTCGCGTCCTGGCTCGAGATCGATGCGGTCATCCATGAGCACGATGAATGGATCGTTGCGTGAGAATTCCTTGGGGTCGACGACACTGACGGCCGTGTGTCCCTCGCCGATGAAGCCTGGCGACGGAGCCGCTGTCGTTACCACCCGCCCTATGCCGCGGTCAGACATGGTTACGCCCTTGCCGCAACGGCGGGATGACGACGGAGAGCGAGATTGGCGAAGGCGCCGACGATACCAAGCACCAGAACGATCCAGGTGAACTCAGCGGACCAACGCCCTGCGACGCCGAGCAAAGCATCGACAGAGTACTCACCGAAGCCGGTCAACGCGAGCCCGAACGCGGACGCGGCGTACAGCAACGGCACCTCGATGCCTTTGGGGGCAAACAATCCTTGTCCCAAATGCACCGTGAGCGTCGCCACGATCATGACCGAGACCATGAGCGCCGGACCAATCGGGCCGAGAAAGCCCAAGGCAACGAGAAGACCACTGATAATCTCGCTCAGCGAGGCCGCTGCGGCGAAGGCCGGGCCGGGTCGAAATCCAAGCTGCACGAAGAATTCTCCGGTCCCGCGAAGCCCGTAGCCTCCGAACCATCCCAACAACTTTGACGCTCCGTGCGCTGCCATGATGAGGCCGACGACTACTCGCACGACCAGCAGTCCGATGCTCAGCATCTGTGGATCTATTGGATACGTACTCATGGTGCCTTTCCCCCCTTATCTATATTAGATTACTGTTGGTAACTATCACCAACATATGCGGCACTTTCGCCGCGAAAAAGAAGGCACCCGAACGTGCCCGAGTCACCTGGGAGTAACCAATGGGAAAAGCGCCAATCAAGAGACCACCCGAGCTGGAGCATACGCCGGCGAACTGCCATGCGCGCGAGATGCTTGCTCGTGTGGGAGACAAGTGGTCGGTGTACGTCATCCACGTCCTCGGCGATGCCGGCACGTTGCGGTTCAACGAGCTGCGCAGCCGGGTGGATGGAATCAGTCAACGGATGTTGACGGTGACGCTCCGCGGGATGGAGCGTGATGGCCTGGTGACGCGCACGGTCTATCCCGAAGTGCCGCCGCGCGTGGAGTATGCCCTCACGAGACTCGGCAGGACGCTTCGGCAACTGGTGCGCGGGCTCGTCGAATGGTCGGGCGCCCATCTCACCGAAGTGGACGCGGCGCGGGCCGCGTACGATGCGCGGAATCGGCGGAGCGTGAAGGCAGTGCCGGTAGGACGTCCTGCGCCTCTCGTGCGTCCCGCGCCGTTGCTTCGGACTCGCCCATCGCGCGTGGCGGGTTAAAACCGTCTATTTCGCTCGTGCGGAGGGAGGCTAAACACTCATGGGGGATCGATGGTTCGAAAAACTGTTTATTGGGGCAGCACAGCGCTCGCTTGCTTAGCGCTGTTGGGTTCCCTGACTTACCTCACCGGGAGCGAACAGGTAGTCGCCGGATTTGCCAAAGCCGGTTATCCGCAGTACCTCCGGATAATTCTCGGAATTGCCAAGCCGGTGGCTGCCATCGTACTGCTGTTGCCAGGGTTTGCTCTGTTGAAGGAATGGGCTTACGCGGGGGTGACGTTCGCTTTGGTAATGGCGACCATCTCCTCCTACTTGTCGGAAGGTGGCATGAAATGGATCCTGCCGCTGGTGCTCCTGGCTCTAGTGGCCGTCTCTTACGTGACCAGGCCTCCAAACCGCCGACTGGTTGGCGGCAGTCTGACCGCTGGGAATTCGAAGGGCGATTAGGCTTTAGCCGGCGGCGAAGCGCACGCCGGTCCACTCTTCGGTCTTAGTCCACAGACGCTCGGCGAGGCTTGGGTCCATGGCCCACGGTCTTACGCCGCGCTGCTCTTGAGAGTCCGCCGCCACGGCTTCGGCGATATCGACGTCCTCGCAGTAAACGCCGCCCATGCCGTCGAGCTGGTTACTCGTGGCGCACCAGACGCTCGTCGCGGCCCCCTGCTCGGGCGTCTTCAAGCTGGCTGCGGCGTTTCGAGGCTCAGCGAGGATAGCGCGAATCTCCTCGGCCGGAATCGACCGCATCAGCTCGGTTACAATGCCACCCGGATGGACCGAGAAGGCGCGGACGCCGTGCGCCTGGCCGCGCGCGTCGAGTGCCAGCGCGAAGAGCGCATTCGCCGTCTTCGATTGGCCGTACGCGATCCACTTGTCGTAAGGACGGCGTTCGAACTTCGGATCGTCGAAGTCAACCCCGGCGCGGGCGTGACCTCGCGACGACAACGCAACGACGCGCGCGCTTTTCGCCTTTCGCAGCGCCGGCCAGAGTCGCGACGTGAGCTGGAAATGGCCGAGGTGGTTGGTCGCGAGCTGGGACTCGAACCCGCGAGCATCCCTCACCAGCGGTGTTGCCATGATACCCGCGTTGTTCACGAGAATGTGAAGTGGACGATCGGACGCCAGGAATCGTGCGGCGAGTGCGTCAATCGATGTCGGATCGATCAGGTCGAGGCTCTCGAGCTCCACGCGATCCATTCCCGCCAACGCTGCGCGCGCTTTATCGGGCGTTCGCGCGGGAACGACTACCGTCGCACCGGCGGTCGAGAGTGCGCGCGTGGTTTCGAGTCCGACACCCGCGTATCCCCCGGTCACGATGGCGGTGAGGCCATCGAGCCTGCGGTTGCCGATCACCTCGCGCGCGGTCGTTTGTGGGCCGTAGCCGGAATGAATGGAGGTTTGCTTCGTCGTCATAGCCCGAATTTAATTGGCCCGTAATGCGCGAAGGAGAGTGCCTCCCTGAGAGTCGGCGGTCATCTATCGCACTTCGCAGTAGACAGGCACTTTTTAACCGACTATGAAATCCCCCTCGTCTTCAAGGAAGAACGGCAAGCAGGACGGATTGAAGGTGCGAGCCTACTTTGTCGCATTGCCGCCCGAGCCTCGCAAGCGCCTCAAGCAGATGCGAGAGACGATCCGCGCGGCAGCCCCCGAAGCTACGGAGGTTATCAGCTACGGAATTCCCGCCTTCAGGCTCAATGGTCGAATACTTGTTTGGTACGCCGCGTGGAAAAACCACACCAGCCTCTATCCGTTGACCGCGGCCGAGCGGCGCGCCAGCGCGGCGAAACTCAAAGGATACGAGACCTCGAAGGGAACGGTTCGATTTCCACTAGACAAGCCGCTGCCATCGGGTCTCATAAAACGACTCGTGAAGGCACGTATCGCCGAGTTACCGCAGAAGAAGGAGAAGGCCAAATGAAGAAAAAAGCAGGACGATCAGCAAGAAAAACAGCGAGAAAAACAGCGAAGAAACCGGCCCGGCGGAAATCTTCGACCTCGTCGACGAAGAGTCATACGCCGACGCGTGGTCTTTATGGCTGGATCACGCACACTGAGCTCGCCAGCGCCGACCCGACGGCAACGAGAGCCTGGTGCGCAAAAGTTCTCGGCTGGACGTTCATGCCGAGCGTTCCCATACCGGGCGGCGGCGAGTATATGCTGTTCGCGTACTCCGACAAGGGTGGAGGAGGAATTCGCCCGACCAAACCGTCCGAGACCCCCGGCAGCAGCTTCACTGTGCACGTCGCGGACGCGCGGGCCGCATTCGAAAAAGCGCTGCGCGAAGGTGCCGAGGCGATACAACCTCCCACGCCGGTTATGCCGGGTGTGACCATCGCCGTCGTACGTGCGCCTGGCGGAGTGCCGGTCGGTTTCTCGGGTCCATAGCGAGACAAAGAGGCCAGCGCAAAATGCCCGGTGCTGCTGACTTCGCAGCACCGGGCATCGTACTTTCAGAATGAGACGCGAGCTCGCTAAGCCCTCGCCGCGGCAGCAAGCTCGTTCGACTCCGCCGTCGTCGGATCGATGATCGTCGCCACCTCGAGCACACGATCCGCGGGGAATCCTCCAAGTCTGGCGTGCTCACGAATGATGTCGGCGTTTGGGGCAATGTAGATGCAGGTGATCTTGTCCTCGGTCACGAAGCTCTGCACCCACTGAATGCTGGGACCGAGCTGCTGCAGTGCTGCGCAGGAGCGCTGCGAGATGGCCTTCAAGTCAGCGGGAGAGATGGCCGCCGCGTTCGGAATCTCGCGTTCGATTAAGTACTTCGGCATTGGTTTATCCAGTCAGGCGTGGAATTTCGCTAGTGGACCATGTTGGCGACCGCGGTGGTGTTCGCGCACGTCACGTTCGGGTTCCAGCTGGCGAACATGCCACTCGGGTTTTCCTTCCATACCCAGGCGTGAAGTCCCCAGAGTTGAAAAGTGTCGTTCTGGAGGAATTTCTGGCCGAACAGTTCCGGCGGCGCCGATGCGCGACTGTGGAACGTATAGGGGATGATGTACTCCACAGCTACGAGACGCAGCCGGCCATTCTGCTCGGGCTCGTACAGCAGTAGCTCCGGTTCATCCACGCGCGCGACTCCATCGATGAGACCGACGTTGCCGTAGTGGAAGCCCATCCCGCCGGCCCCATTCGGATCCGTCATGCAGGCCGTGATTGGCGCTGACCAGCCGGCGTGCGATGCGACGTCGAACTGGTGAAACGGCGCCGTCACCTGGCGGAGCGTGGCGAGATCCTTGTTCACGCTTGCCCCGAACGACTGACTCGCTTCCGCCTGCAGCTGACCGCGTGCGGCCGCTTCGGTGGGGACCGGCTCGCCGCGGCACCCGCCCAGGATCGCGATGCCGGCAAGCAGTTGTGCTGTTCGTCTCATTGTGCCCTCTCTTTTTGGAAGTGATCTTGTACCCACGCGGAAGATGAGAGGGAGCGATTAACTGCTCCTTGCACCCGGAGTTAGCCACGAATTAGC
This sequence comes from Gemmatimonadaceae bacterium, assembly GCA_041498575.1. Taxonomy (GTDB): domain Bacteria; phylum Gemmatimonadota; class Gemmatimonadetes; order Gemmatimonadales; family Gemmatimonadaceae; genus UBA4720. The sequence goes on along the minus strand of JBGQIT010000048.1, from coordinate 4,016 downwards.
TGGCGACGAGACACAATGATCACGGTCCAACTGCTCGGGGGCGCGTCCCTGCGTTCCGGGGATTCTCCGTTGAGCGGCCCACCAGCCCAGCGCCATCGCATCGCGCTGTTGACGCTCATCGTCGCGGCCTGGCCGCAGTCCCTTTCCCGCGACCGGGCGATGGCGCTGCTCTGGCCCGAGCGCGACACCGCCAGCGCGCGTCGCCTGCTCAACCTCGCGGTCCACGTGCTGCGCTCGGCGCTGGGCGAAGGCGCAATCGCGTCGACGGGCGACGGACTTTTTCTGAACCCATCCCGCCTGCATTGCGATTTGCACGAGCTGCGCACCGCGATCGCGGCCAACGCATCCGAGAACGTCGTGCGGCTTTACGCCGGTCCGCTGCTTGATGGATTTCATCTGGACGATTCGACCGATTTCGGCTACTGGCTCGATGAGCGTCGAAACGAGATCAATCATGCCTACATCGGCGCGCTGCTCGCGGTCGCCGCGCAGCATGAGCAAAGCGGAGATGTGCATGGCCGAGTGGGCACGTGCCGTCGGTTGGTGGCTGCTGATCCTCACTCGGGCGTGTACGCGCAGGGATTGATGCACGCACTCGACGCTGCGGGTGACCGGGCCGGCGCGATTCATCATGCAAGCGAGCAGGCGCGCCGCCGGCGTGCGGATCTCGATCTTGAGCCGGATCGGGAAGTGGCGGCGTTGGCGAAACAATTAAGTGAGGCGCCGGCGAGGCCACAGCCCGCGGTGAATCCGCCTGGCCACGTTCGGTCACCGTCGGTCGCGGTGCTGCCGTTCCTCAACTTGAGCTCGGACGCGGAGAACGAGTATTTCGCCGACGGAATTACCGAGGACGTGATTGCACACCTGTCGAAGATCCGCGCCCTCAAGGTCATCTCCCGCACGTCGGTGATGCAGTTCAAGCAGCGACAACACAGCCTGAAGGAGATCGGTACGGCACTCGGCGCCACAACGCTTCTCGACGGAACCATTCGGCACGTGGGTGATCGCGTGCGAATCGTGGCAAAGCTGATCGATGTCGAGACCGACAAGCATCTGTGGGCCGAGACGTATGACAGGCAGCTCACCGACATCTTCTCGATCCAGACGGATGTTGCACTTCAGATCGCTGCCGCGCTCAAGGCGGAGCTATCGCCGGACGAAGATATTCGTGTGCGAAAGGAGCCGACGAGGGATATACAGGCGTACCAGCTTTTTCTGAAGGGTCGTCAATGGTTCATCAAGTACACCATTGAGGCGTATGAGCACGCGATCGAGTACTTCGACCGTGCGATCGCGCGTGACCCGACGTTCGCCCGCGCCTGGGCGCACCTTGCGACGGCGTATACGGAATTGGCCGAGAGCGGCGTATCGGCACCCGACATTTCGTTCCAGCGCGCCGCGGAAGCTGCGGCGAACGCACTCAGACTCGATCCCGACCTGGCCGCGGCGCATTGCACGACGGCTCACATAAAGATGGTGCGCGAGTTCGATTGGGCGGGTGCCGAGCGGGAGTTCAAGCGGGCCTTGGAGCTGAGCCCGAGCGACGACGATACCTATGATCTGTACGGACGGTTGTGCGCTGGGCTCGGACGCCACGACGAAGCGATCGCGATGCAGCGTCGTGCGCGCGAGCTGGATCCGCTCGCTCATCGGCTGGATATGGTGACGGCGCTTTTGCGCGGCGGACGGCACGAGGAAGCGGCGGTTGAGGCGAAGGATGCGGTGGAGCTCGAACCGGGCTATGATCGCGCGCGCGCCACGCTGGGCTGGGCCTACTTCCTCAGTGGGAAGAGGGATGAAGGTTTGGCGGAATTGGAAGAAGCGGTTGCGATCTCGCCAAGAAACACAATGTGGCTGGGCCAACTGGGAGAGGCTCATGCGATGGCGGGCAACACGGCGAGGGCACGCGAGATTTTGCGGGAGCTCGAAGAGCGGGCGCGTCTCGCATTCGTCTCGCCGTATCACATCGCCTACGTCTACACCGGCCTTGGCGAGTTCGACCGAGCGATGGATTGGCTGGAGCGGGCGGTGGCGGAGCGCACCGGGCCCGCATACAGCATCAAGGGCTCGTTTCTGTTAACGCGGCTCCATGGACATCCGAGATTTCGCGCGCTGCTCCGGCAGATGAAACTGGAGTGATGGTTTCCAATTGCAGATGGATGTCGGCAGGTTGAAGCCTACCGAGCACCGCTTCGTCGCTCTCGAACGTCGCCGTCAACAGTCCAAACAGGAATTGATCGCTCTTTGCATCGGGGCTCCGGAAGACCAGCTGGCTCGTACACCTCTCCGGCTAATCAGCGCATTATTAGACTGCGAGTGCTTCGCAGCCTTTCGCATTCTCGTGTGACTCTTCCAGGCGCATAAGTGTACTGTTCGCCGCACCTTGCGGTCGCGACGTCAACTCGGAGAAAATGCAACATTGCACAAGGCTTGCAGCTTTTGCGTTTTCTCCGCAGTCTAAGCAAGCAGTACAAATACTAGTTAGGCGGCCGCCAGACACAATCGCAAAGGAAAGAAAGGAGTCCCAAATGGCCAGGGTTGTCGTTCGTTATTGCGCGTACTGACTGTCGGGTCTGCACGCCGCCCGTGTGGCGGCGAAGCTCCGACGTGACCTGGGGATCGATGTCGAGATGGTCCACGGAAGCTATGGCGAGTACAAAGTACTCGTCGATGGTCAGACCGTGATCGACGGTGGGGCTCTCACAGCACTCGGAATCGTGCCGGCCAGACGAAAGGTTGTCGAGGCCGTTCGCGCCCGTCTCTCGCAGTAGTGGGCATTGGCGCCCGCTAGATCGCCTACCAACTCGCGCACGCCGCCTAACGAACGTTGCAGCAGACGGGCGCGGCCAAGTCGTTAGGTTGTGTGGATGAAAGCAGAATCGCCCGCAGCTGAACTAGGGCGTTAGCCAGACCCATGATCATCGAAAGAGACAGACCCGACTGCCTTCCGGATTTCATCCGTTTGAACGAAGTCTGGATCACTGAACATTTCGAGATAGAGGCGATGGACCGCCATCTGAGCGCGGATCCCGGCAGGGTTCTTCGCGAAGGTGGGCACATCTTTTCCGCGACCATCGACGGCATCGTGATCGGAGTTGCCGCTTTGTTTCGCGACGGATCTGATCAGTTCGAACTTGCCCGGATGGCTGTCGACCCCGCATACAGAGGACGAGGCATTGGCCGCGCGCTAGCATTGGCGGCGCTGCAGAAAGCAAGGGACGAAGGCGCGATCAGAGTCACCTTAGGGTCGAACACCAAGCTGGCTCCGGCGATCGCGCTCTACCGCTCGTTGGGGTTCACGGTGGTTCGGGAGGGAGCGCATCCTGAATACGCTCGCTGCAACATAGTGATGGCTCTTGACCTCTGAGGGAAGTGGCTTGTGACGCACCACCGACCAACTCTTGGCAGAAGGGCGCCGTCTTCGAGGAACTTCGCGGCGTAGTTGATCAACCTACGGATCGGCCGCTTGCTGGCTAACGAGCGTCGGAGCTGACGAGCGGTCTGTCGGATGGTGGCGGCTCGCTTCGCTCGCTGCCACCTTGTTATCAATCGCTCGCAGCTCAACTTGGGCGCTAGGCCTCACACACGCGTCTCGCTTTACACTGACTCTCTCGTATATGCCGATCGATCCATCGACCAACGAGACTGCCCCACCTCCACTAGTCGCGCAAAGCCTTGAGGCGTCCCTCACAGTGGCCGACATTCGACACAGTCTCGCGTGGTATCGCGACGTGCTCCGCTTCTCGGTTGACCGTGAATTTGAACGCGCTGGCCGGGTGTTCGCCGTCAGCCTGCGGGCGGGAACGATTCGCATCCTCTTGACGCAGGACGATGGGGCCAGGGGAGTTGATCGCGCGAAGGGGGAAGGATTCTCGCTCCAAATCACCACCGCACAGGATATCGACGCCTTGGCATCCAACGCCAAGCGCGCGGGCGCGGTACTCGATTCTGAGCCTGCTGACGCCTGGGGCGCGCGGGTCTTTCGACTTCGCGACCCCGACGGCTTCCGCCTGGTT
>JBGQIT010000047.1:0-11661 GCA_041498575.1 Gemmatimonadaceae bacterium | reverse complement strand
TAAGTCTCGGCCAGCATTCTCAGCGCCGGAATGTTGCGCGGGTCCGTGGCGCGAATCCGCTCCGACACCGCCGCGACCGAGTCCGTCATCTTGAGATTGGTGTATGCCTCGGCCAGGCAGACTCCGACGATGTTCGCGTTCGGATAGCCGGACAGCCCCTGACGCGCGGCCGCCGCCGCCTCCTCGTACTTGCCTTGCGCAATGTCGTTGTGGCAGGCCTCTTCAGCGGGCAGCTGGCGGCGCGCGTCCTTGATCGCGCGCGCGACCTGGTCCGCCGCATCGTCCAGCTTCGCGCCCTGGGCGGTTGGGAGCGCCTGGCCCTTGGTCATGTCGCGTGAGATAATCAGACGCGCGTCAATCTTGTATCCGGTCGCCGTTCTCGCGACGGTGCCATCGAGATACTGCGGAGCACGAACGAGTGTCGCCAGCGCTTTGGCGTCGCCCGGAGCGAGAGCTTCGGTGGTCGAGTACCCGGACGAAGCCAGACTGTTATTGATGTCGGCCTTGGGTACGACGACGAGATCACGAATGTTGGTCTGTTTCTGGAGCCGGTTGCGGATGGCTTCCGCGGCCTGAACCCCGAGCTCCTTGTCCGAGCTCTGGAGCGTGGGAATCATGACTCGTTCGCCTGTCTTCCCGCTTTGGGCAAGCACAGGCGACGCCGCGATTACCACGAGCGCTGTCAGAGCAAAACCTGAATTACGTAAACGTGCCTTCAATTGTTTAACCTCCAAGACGGTAAACATTCTTACCCCACCCCCCAATCCGCGGGTCCCTTGAATCCTTAAGTGGGCGAGGAGGGACTCGAACCCCCGACATCCTGCGTGTAAGGCAGGCGCTCTAACCAACTGAGCTACTCGCCCGGTGCAGAAACCGAGCCCGTCGCCTCATCGCAGAATTGCGAGCGGTACGAGCACGCAGTACCCGATCACGAGCAGAATCGGGGCGAGCGTTTCGCCACCTCGCGCGAGGTCGGCGAAGCCGGCGAGCAACACTAGTGTGGCGGCTGTCCAATACACCCAGGAGCGGCGAGGACCAGAATCACGCCCCGCGCGGGGGCCGCTGGCAAGATCGGTTTTGGCCATAAGCGTGGTAGTGTAGGGTGCGACGAAATGCGTGTCAACCCAAATCGACCGGGCGGCCGACTCTAATGAGTACTACTTCGCCGTCCGACGCCCGTTCGAATAGTGGAGCTCGACCCAGTCGCGGTAGCTCCCGTCCATGACGGAGCGCCACCACTGCTCGTTGGCGATGAACCATTTGATTGTCTTCAGCAGTCCCGTATCGAACGATTCGGACGGTCCGTAACCGGTCTCCAGAGTCGCCTTCATTGCGTCGATCGCATAGCGGCGATCGTGTCCCGGACGATCCTTCACGAATGTTATGAGCTCGGCGGTGTCACCGCCAATCGCGGCCGGACACTTGGGATACCGCTCTCGAACCTTTTCGTCTGCGCCGAAGATCTTGTTGATGGTCGAGCAGATCGCCTTTATGACGTCGAGATTCTTTCGCTCTGAGTTGCCGCCGAGGTTGTACGTCTCGCCGACCCGGCCCTTCTCGAGCACGCGCTCGATACCGCGGCAGTGATCGCGAACGTAGAGCCAGTCGCGAATCTGCAGCCCATCCCCGTATACCGGCAGCCACTTTCCGTCGAGCGCATTCACGATTGCGAGCGGTATCAACTTTTCCGGAAAGTGATAGGGCCCGTAGTTGTTGGAACAGTTCGTCGTCGTGACGGGCAAGCCGTAGGTGTGGTGATACGCGCGGACGAGGTGGTCCGACCCGGCTTTGCTCGCCGCATATGGAGAATTCGGCGAGTAAGCCGTGTCCTCGGTGAACGGCGCGGCCGTTGGACCCAGGCTGCCGTACACTTCGTCTGTCGAGATGTGGTGAAACCGCCGGGCTCCGCCCGACCAGTCCTCGGTCCAGGCTGCTCGAGCCGCCTTCAGCAGCTCGTGTGTGCCCCTTACGTTGGTGTCGATGAACGGGTCCGGGCCATGGATGGATCGATCGACGTGTGATTCCGCCGCGAAATGGACGATCGTATCGATTCCCTCGCGCTTGATGATGTCGTGCATGGCCTCGCCGTCGCGGATATCGCCCTTTATGAACGTGAAGCGCTCGTTGTTCGCGAGGGGCTCGAGATTCGTCAGATTGCCGGCGTACGTCAGCGCGTCGAGTCCCACGATCGCGTCGCCTCGATGATGCTCGGCCCAGAAATGGACGAAGTTGGTGCCGATGAATCCGGCCGCACCCGTTACCAGCATCCTACGCATCGTATTTTTTTTCCTCGTTCATTCGGCTTTGTCCTTGTATGTAATGAGCGGTTGAAGTCCGTGTGCGCGGCGCGGCATTTCGCGAGCGATCGAGGGACGGCAAAGCGAACGATACCCGTCGATTACTCATCCGCCAATGCCTCTGGCGCCGTCGGCGCACATATCCCTGATCAATGGCGCGATATCGTTCACAGTCGCGATCCGATCGGCGCCCGCCGCCGCGAGCGCGGCCTGCGGCATTCCATATATGATCGAGCTCTCGCGATCCTGAACTATTCCCTTTCCTCCGCCGCCCCGGATCCGTCGAAGGCCTTCAGCACCATCGCGCCCCATTCCAGTGAGCACGACTCCGATCGCGGAGCTTCCGAACGTGGCAGCGACTGAAAAAAAGAGAGGATCGGCGGCGGGCCTTACCCCCCACATCGTTGGTGAGGTGTCGAGCCGAATCGACGCATTCCCCGGGTCGCCGCTGAGGGTCATGTGAAAACCGCCCGGAGCGATGTAAACGCGATTCTCCCGCAGAAGCTTGCCATCTATCGCCTCCGCCACCCAGAGCACACTCATCGTGTCGAGCCGCTCAGCGAGTAGTTTCGTGAATTCGCCTGGCATGTGCTGAACGATGACCACGGCGGCGCCGAGATCTTCCGGGAGGAGCGGTATGATCGCCGCCAGCGCGCGGGGTCCACCGGTCGAAGAGGCGATCGCAACAACTCTCGTCGCGGCGTCGGGCGATTTCCTTTGCAGTGTCTCGCCGAGGACCGCTGACGTGTCAGGCCCGGGTGTCCGCACGCCGCCCATGTTCATTGCCCGGGCAGCCTCGAGCGCCGACCTCAGCTGCTCGCGCACCGTCGACAGGTCGATGCTCACGGGCCCGGACGGTTTTCTCACGAACTCGAGGGCACCTCGCTCCAGCGCGCGCAGCGTCATCTCGTTTCCCAGCTCCGAGCCAGCCGCGCTCAGCATCACCACCGGACGTGGCATCTCGGCCATGATTTGCTCGAGCGCCTGCAGACCGTTGAGGCGTGGCATCTCGATGTCGAGAGTCACGATGTCGGGCTTGAGAGCCCGGACCTTCTGCAACGCCTCGATTCCGTCGCCGGCGGTGCCGACAACACGGAAGGGACCGCTCGACTCGACCATCTCCGCGATCAGCTTGCGCATGAACGCGCTGTCATCGACGACCAGGACGGTCGCAACCTTTTCGGTCGTCTCGGCCATGATAGCGGACTAGATCTTCCGGAAAATGCGCTCGCGCGCATTCACGGGCGAAAAGAGAGCTCGGGCGTCACCGAGGAGGCTTTCGACCTTGCCGAGAACGAGGAACCCGCCTGGAGCGAGCGCGCGATGAAATGCCGAGAACAGCGCGTCCTGTGCTTCGCGCTCGAAGTAGATGATCACATTGCGGCAGAGAATGAGATGGGTGTCTTCGGACCGGGGCTCGTAGGCGAGGAGATCGTTGCACTCGAAGCTCACCAGCCGCCTGACCTCGGGTAACATCGTGTAAAGACCGGCAACGTCCGGGAAATAGTGGGCGCGCAACGCCGGCGGCGTATCACCAAGTGCCGAGTCGGCGTAGAGGGCGCGCTCCGCATCCGCCAGACACGCCGTATCGATGTCCGTGCCAACGATCTTGATTGTCTCGAGCCGCGCACGCTCCTGCCGGTCGGCGGCGTGCTTGTGCATCAAGATGCCGATCGAATAAGGCTCTTCGCCCGACGAGCATCCCGCGCTCCAGATACGCGTCTCCGACTCCCCGCGCTCCCAGAGCGGTGGAATGATTTTGTCCGCGATCATCGAATACGTGTCCCAGTTCCGAAAAAACTTCGTCACGTTGACGGTCAGCGATCGAATCAGTCGATCGTATTCGCGCGGATCACTGTCCAGCGCCGTCGCGTACTCGGCGGCCGTCGCACTGTGCTTGGCGCGCATGCGCACCGCGATGCGCCGCCGCAGGCATTTGTCCTTGTAGCTGGCGCACCTGAACCCCCGATCGCGCGTGATCTTCTCGATCAGCGCCTGGAAACCGGCGTCCTCTCCGTGGATCAGCGCCGCGTATTCCGTCAGGAGCGACTCGACGCTTGCGTCGCGTCCCGATCAGCGCGTGAGATTCCTTCGAGCGCCGCCGAGAGATTGCGTCGGAGCTGCGAAAGCTCCGGTGCCAGCGCTACGCCCTTTTCGGCGGCGTCCCTGGCGCTCTCGTAATCCTCTCTCTTGAGGTGTGCCGCTGCCAAGTTGTTCAACAATATCGCCGACTCGGGATGCGTCTCTGTTGCAGCGGTGAGCAACAGCATCTCCCGGTCCGGGTCGCCGGTGATCGCGGCGACCTGTGCGGCGTAGTGGAACCAGACTGCTGGCGGCGGACTCGACGTCCATAAACTGCGCGATTCGCTCAGCCGGACTTTGGCGCCCTGGTAGTCTCCGAGACGCATGGCGACGATCGCGGCTTGCAACTGAATGAGCGGATCAGTGCTCCCTCCGGCGCTGAGCGCCCGCTCGATCACCAGTCTCGCTTTCTCGAGCTGGCCAAGCTGTTCGTAGGCAAGCGCAAGATTGTGGAGAAGGGATGTCTTGCTCGGCGCATTGGGCGCCGCCGTCATGAAGGCGTTCACGGCCCCCGACCATTCCTTCTGACGGAGCGCGATCAGTCCGACGTGGAACGATGCCACTGGATCCGCGGCTTCCTCGACGAGCGCGCGGAATTCACGCAGCGCCTCGTCGTGCATTCCCGCTCTGTACAGCGCGCTCGCGAGCTCGCGCCGTTCGAGAGGACTGGCGTTTCGAGGAAGAGTCGGGGTGGTCCTCTTCCGTCCGACGGGCAGGAGGAAGGACGCATTGAGTAATCCATACAGCGCCTTTCCCACTTCGAACTCGCCCAGGCCCGAATCGCGGATCAATCCATTGATGTCGCGGTGTCCATCGATCAATGGCAGCATGGCCTCCTGCTCGGGAGAGAGAGGATCCCGGTTCATCATCAGCCGCGGACGGTCGAGGCTGAACACGACGTCGAAGCTCGGGATTTTTTTCTCGATGAGCGACCACTCGTCGACTCTCCGCGCACCTTCAAGCAGCAGCGACTGCGGATCGACCGACACGCGCTCGGCGCCATCTTCCGGCTCGACGCCGGGCTCGAAGTTGAAGGTGCCGCTTGTCCACGTGAACAGCGTGTAAACCGAGTTCTCCGTATCGAGCGGCCGGTTCACGATCGCGGCGTGACAGATGCGCCCGCTATCGAAGTAGATCGAGCCGAAGCTGTCATGGAAGGAAAGGCCCAGACATCCTGTCTTCTTTCCCATCGAGAGGAGCTGTAAGACGTCGGGAAGGCTCGCTTCCTTGAGGCTACCTTTGATAGCCATTAGCGCATTTCCTCGATCATCCGGTCGACGATGGACGGCCACTCGACGATCAGACCCGCGTCGGGCACGGCGGGAGTCTTTTTCCTCTCTACCGGGGGCGCCTTAGGCTTGGTGTCGAGCGATTCCACGCGCTTCGCGATCTCCTGGCTGATATCCGCCATGAAGTCGTCGAATTCACCGCCCTCCTCCTCGGATTCCCCCTTCTTTTTCGACTCTTTCGCCACGACTCAGGATTCCTTGACCGCGGGAGCGCTCAGGCGCGACAGCACGAGCGACGCGATGCTGCGGAGCGTCTCGAATACACCGCCGCCGTTGATCGCGGTCGCTGAGAAATAGGGCACATCTCGAAAGTTCAGCGTTTCGTCCAGCTCCTCGACCGAGCTGATCTCACCAGCCGGCAGATCACGCTTGTTGTACTGCATCACGAGCGGGAGAGTGCGCGGATCGAGGCCCTCATCGGCGAGATTCGCGTGCAGATCCTGCAGACTCTCGATGTTCTCGGCGAGCTGGCGCGACTGGCTGTCGGCAACGAATACCACTCCGTCCACGCCCTGCAGCACGAGCTTGCGAGTGGCGGCGTAGTAGACCTGGCCCGGAACCGTGTACAGCTGAAACCGCGTCGCAAATCCGGAGATCGTGCCGAGATCGAGCGGAAGAAAATCGAAGAACAGGGTGCGATCGGTCTCGGTGGCGAGTGAGACCATCTTCCCCTTCCTCTCCTCGGGGAGCTGCGAATACACGTGCTGGAGATTCGTCGTTTTTCCGGACCTGCCCGGGCCGTAGTAAACGATTTTGCACGTGATCTCGCGCGTGCCGTAGTTCACGACTGACATTCTAGCGCTTTCCTATCGGACCGAAGAGCGCATCGAGACTGCGATTGAGCTCGCCTTCGAAGTCGCCGGACGGCCCCTTGCCGGTCACCTGCTTGTCGGGCCGCAACTGTTCGAGCGCCTTCTGGAACTCCGCGAAATAGATCTCCACCACACCGAGCGAGCTCTCGCGGTCGAAGACGCCCACGAACAGGAATTCCTGTGCGCCGGCGGTGGCGCGGGCCATAAATACCTGTCGCTCCGATCCGGTGTGGTGCATCTCGTAGAAAGGCTTGCCGTCGAGCTGGCGCCCCAGCTCCCGCGCCGACGCGTTGATAGCAGACGTGAGGGCGCAAATCGACATCACGTCGGCGGCATTGGAGAAGCCGAACTGTCCGACCGCGCGCCCCGTCGGGTAGAGCAGAACGCCGGAGATGAGGCGCGCGTCGTCTTTCAGTCGCGTGAGCGGAGCAGCGACCCAGCCCTCTGCTACAGTCGGATCGCTCATGATTTATCTCGGGCTGCGTTCATCATTTCGAGTCTCACACGTCCCAGGTTGGCGTCGGGAGTGACGATTGTGACGAGCACCAAATCGCGGGCGCCCACGACGAAAATGTGGCCCCGCTCGGCCTCGAGCCGCATGAACGCGGGCGTGCCAAGCCTGGCCGCATCCGACGCGCGAGTCACCTTGGAATAAAGATAGGCGGCGAGAGCCGCGGTATGCCTCCGCACGTCGGGGGCTCCGGGGCCAGCGCCGATCAGGGGACTCGTCTCGATGATGAGCCCGTCGACTGCGCCGACGACCATTGCCACGACGACGCCCGGCACGTGGGATAGCGTGGCGACCACCTGACCAAGCGCCTTCACGCGCGTCCCCGCATCCAGTTGATCGCGAGAGCGACGGAGCGCGTCAGCACGCGACGCACCAGTCCGAGCGGAACTCCCAGGGAGGACGCCAGCAGAACGACCGCATCTTCCGCGGCTGGCGCAAGTGCAATTGTCGCGGCGTCGGTCTCTACCACCACCGCGGTCCAGCGGCCGATCGAAAGGAGACGCATGGATCTCGTCACCTCCGTGCTGACTCCGCTCAACGCGGCCCCGATCTCGCCCGAGATGTCGCGCCCCCGCTGATCGATGTAGCTCCCGGCCAGAGGCGCGCCCGAGGAATCGAGCAGGAGCGCCGTTTGCTCGGCGTCGCCGATCGCGGTGGCGAACAGAGTCCGCGCCGTCTCAGACCCTGGCTGTGTCATTCTCGTATGGTGCGATTTCGATGAGCCCGGTGCTCAGCATTCCATAGATGATCTTTGCAACCTCGAATTCGGCGAGCACAAGACGTTTGGCGATCTCGTGGAGGTTCCTCTCGCCGTCGATGATCGAGAGCACTTCCCACTCACGCGGGAGGAGATCGATGAACGATTCCGGCCCGTCGTCGAGCGGAGCGAGCAGTGGAATCACGCGGGCGTCCGGAATCTTGTCGGCCATGCGCGACCACTCGTCGATGCGGCGGGCTCCTTCCATGAGCAGGGATTCGGTGCTTACGCGCACGGCGATGTCCTTGCGAATGGGACGCGGCGGCTCCTCGCTGAACGAGAAGAATCCCTCGGACCAGGACATGAGATCGAATACGACGGTCTCGATCTGCTGCCTCATGAAGCGATCGATGTCGCGCGGCGTCACGATCCCATGGGCGACTAGAATCTCGCCGACTCTGCGTTTATCCCCGGCGCGCTGCATTGCCGTGGCACGCGCGAGATCCGCCGGCGTCGCTTTGCCAGATCTCTCGAGAATCGTTCCGAGAAGGTGCGGGTTGCTCTTCATCGTCGCCGCGACGATCGTGCCCGCGTCGAAATAAACACTCCCCTCATTATTTCTTTCGTGGGAAAACACACGTAACGTCCCGGTCTTCCGGCTAAGATCGAGCAGCTGGAAGACGTCGTGAATGCCAAGCTCGCGCAGCGGTCCTTCGATCGCCATCAGATCCGCCCTCGCATCAACAGCCTGTGGTAGCGGAGAGCTTCTGAATGATTTGGATCGAACCTCAGCACGCGCTCGAACGCCTTCTGGGCATCGGCCTCGCGCGCGAGGTCGATCAGGATCTCACCGAGACCTATCAGCGCCGCGAAGTGATAAACATCGCGTCGGATCAGCGCCACGATTCGTGGCAGGGCGCTTCGCGACCGGCCCGTGCGTCGGTACGGTCCCACCAGCTCCACCACCGCGGCATCGTGATTCGGCGCGGTGACGAGCACGGTTTCGAGCTCTTTGATCGAGCCCGTATCGTCGCCACTCTTGGCGAGAAGCCGTCCGAGCGCGACCCTGGTTTCCGTCTGCCGTTCGTCGATGGCGAGGCTCGCGCGGTACGCCGCGATCGCCTCGCCCGGTTCACCGAGCGCGCCGTAGAGATCGCCAACTCTTTTCAACACGTTCGCGTTTCGCGACTCGCTCTTCCTGAGCGTGACGAGGATTTCGCGAGCACCGGGATGGTCGAGGGATGCCACGCGCGCTTCCGCGGCCAGCAGCAGCAGGTTCACGTCGGTGCTTCCAGCCCCGACCAGGGCCTCGGCGTATGGTCGCGCCTGCTCGGCGCGCCCAAGGGCGAGCAGCGACCGTGCCATACCTTGCCGCGCGAAGGGGTTTGTCTCTTCCATATCCAGCGCGCGCTTGTATCTCTCGAGAGCTTCTCCGTGCAGTCCCTGCGCCGCGAATCCGTCGCCGGCCAGGACCAGTCCGAGAGCCTTGTCTCCACCGCGTGCGAGAACACGCGCGATCTCCGCTTGAGCGCGGTCGTAGAGGCCCTTGGTGATCAGGTCGCGTGCGAGCGAGAACCCCGCCATTGCACTTTGCACCACCGGCGTCAGGCGCCGCACGGGCTTGTCGGCGAACAGCTCCTCGATGATGGCAGGATCAAAATGGAAGTCTTCTACATGTTCGACCGTCTCATCCCGCTCGGTGATCGGTGGAGCGACCGTGAGCCTGATCTCCTCGTGCGGCAGCTCTATCGCCAGCTCGAGCTTCTGCGGCGTGTACATCGGATCGAGCGCCAGTGCGCGCTTTGTCTCGCGGAGCGCCGCCTCGAACTCGCCAAGGTTGGAAAGCGTGAAGCTGATGTTGTAGTGCGCTTCCGCAAAGTCCGGATTCGCCTGGATCGCACGCGCGAACGCATTTCGTGCATCGGCGTACTTCTCGAGCTCGACGAGGATGAGGCCGATGCCATTCCACGCCACTGGGTGCTCCGGCGCCGCACTCAGCACCTGTCGATACGCTTCGAGTGCCAGCTCTGTGTGCTTCCTCCTGAACAACCCGAGAGCGAGGTTCAGACGGGCTTCGACCGGAGGCGAGTGCACCTGCAGCGCGCGCCTGAATGAATTGATCGCCGCCTTGGTGTCATTCTTGTGCCAGAGCAGGACCCCGAGATTGTTCTCCGCAAAGGCGTAGCTCGGGTCGATCTCCAGCGCGTGCGTGTAACTCTCCTCGGCTTCGGCGTGCCTTCCCTCCAGCTGCAGCGCGACGCCGCGTCCGTTCCAGGTCTTCGCCGTTGGCGAGAACTCTCGCGCGAACCGGTCGGCGGTGGCGATCGCGGCGCCGGTATCCCGCTGCAGCAGATACAGCTCCAGCATCGCCTGGAGCACTTCCGCGTTCGCTTCGCCGCCTTCGATCGCCCTCTCGTACTCGCGGAGCGCTTCCTGGAAATATCCCTTCTGCCTCAGCGCGCGGCCGAGCGTGATGTGCGCGCCGGCAGGGGTCTTCTGCTGGTGACTCGGAGTGACATCGTGGCGATATGTCTCGAGCGAGAGGTTCGCCTGCGCGCGCACGAGCGTCGGATTCAGCATCACCGCGCGCCGATTCGCTTCGGCGGCCTCCTCGCCGCGGCCCAGATCGCCGAGTATGAAACCGATCAGATAGAGCGCGTCGGGGTTTTCGGGGTTCAGCTCGATCGACCTTCTCACCGAGCGCATCGCGTCTTCGTGCAACCCGCGATTGTAGAGGGTCTCGGCGAGCAGGAAATGAAGGACCGAGCTGTCGGGATCGAGCTCGATCGCGCGCTGAAAGAGTGTGTGCGCGCGCTCGAGGCGACCAGCCGTCTTCTCAGCGATTCCACTCTGAACGAGCGCTTCTAGATCTTCCGGATTCGCGCGCAGCCGTTCCTCGAGCTCGTGCAGGCGTCGTTCGAGGATGCCGCTTTGGCCGTACGCGATCTCGAGGTTGCGCCGCGCGACGCCCATGCGCTCGTCGAGGGCGAGCGCGCGCGAGAAGGCTACGATCGCCTCGTCCGTCAGTCCCTTTCGAAAGTAGAGGACGCCGAGGTTGTTGTACGCGCCGGCATCCGAAGGGTCGATTCGGCGGGCGAACGATCGCAGGATGTCGATCTCACCGCCGTTAGCGGCTGCCGTTGGGCGGGCAGTTGCCGCTGCGCTCATTTGCTACTCTACGCGCACTGCGCGGAAGATGGCGTCGAATGCCTTCGGGTCAGGGACGAGCAGGAAGAATCCATGCAGGCTTTCCACCGGCTCTTCGAGAAAGAACTCCGTCTCCACGCATAGGATCGGACTCTCGACCTGCGGCGCGTGGTCGCCCAGCGTCTTCAGCGCCTCCGAAGTCTGGCCGGTCGTGAGCAAAGGCGGAGCGAGCATCAAGCGCATGGCGAGAAATTCACTGAGAGCGGTGAGGTACGCACCGGCGAGAATGTTGCCTGCTTCCTTCAACGCCGACTGCTCGAGCGTGCCAAGACTCTGCGATGTTCCGCGCTTCCGCCGCAGCATTCGCTCCGCGAGCCTGAGTCCAGCGGGGATTGCGAGGAGGAACACCGTCTGCCCGCTGATGTCGCCGCTCATCGCCATCTGGACAGCGACGATCTCCACACCGGGTGAGAGCTCCGGGACGAAATCACCGGGCGGCACGATGTTCACCATCGGGACACTGATCATGATGCGCGTGCCGGTCAGCGTCGACAGCGCGGTCGCAGCGTGGCCAGCGCCGATATTGGCAACCTCGCGAAGAGCGTCGAGACGCGCAGTGCTGAGGAGCGTCGTGCTGCCCTCGCCGGCTGGTGTGTTGCGGGGATTGGTCATTTCAGAGGAGACTGGAGGCGTCCACGATGAGCGCTGCCCGGCGCTCCGCCAGCTCGATGAGAACGACCTGGCCGCTTGCCGCGACGGCGGCCGGAGACAGACCGACGCGCTCGCGCAGCCAGATAGCGGGGAAAAGATCGTCCCGGATGGCGAC
>JBGQIT010000046.1:0-11768 GCA_041498575.1 Gemmatimonadaceae bacterium | reverse complement strand
CCTTCGAGGAAGAACGGCCGCCGCTCCTCGAAGAACTGCTCGAAGGCGGAGAGATTGAGAACCGACGGATCCGCCTCGACCTGGCCGAAGTCGGGGTTGATCGTGGCGTCGAGCGTGAGGTTCGATGACAAGCCGTACTTGAGATCGGCTCCGGCTGAGACAGACTGCGGATGATCGAACGAGTTGCCGCTGGGACGAGTCTCGCTCTTGGTCACGACGTACGGCATCACTTCGAGGCGGCGCGGCGTGGACAGACCGCGGATCCCGCCGAGGTCGCCCATCTGCGAGAAGTATCCCTGCTTGTCGTGATCGTAGAGCGGCCAGCTGATGCGCGCGCTCGTACGTGCGACATCTCGCACGACCATAAACCCGAACGTGTGATCTTCCATGTTGTTGAACCGTATCTGACTGAACGGAATCCGGAATTCGGCGACCCAGCCGAGCGAGTCGACTCTGGTAGCCACGTCCCAGACCGCGTCCCACGTCTGATCTTCGGTGTTGTCATCGTAGACGTAGAAGTCGCGCTTCACCCCGGCCGGATTGACGCAGAACTCGTAGCCGGTGCGACGATCATGATAGGAATCGATCATCACCTTGAGCTGCTCCGACTGTGTTCGCACGTCACGGCGGCTCAGGAGCGATACGATGCTGTCGGGCGCGGGATCGAACATGCGCGCCAGTATGTACAGATTCTTGTCGTCGTAGGTCACGCGCACTTCGGTCTTGAAGCGCGTCTCGGCGCCCTTCTTCGGCTCGTACTCCAGGAACTGATCGATCACTTGCGCGTTCTGCCAGGCGGGATCATCCGTCTTTCCATCGAGAACCGGAGCGGTGGTCGCGCGGCTCGCCATCGCCGACGTAGCGGTTGCACGGGAGATGATATCGCGGCCGTCGATGCCCGACTTGCCCGAGGTGTTGGATGCGTATTCGCGCACTGCCGCACTCTCTGGCGGCGCGGGAATCTGCGCCAGAGCGCCAGCGGGAATGGCGATCAGACTGAAGAGGACGAGGGTCTTCATAATGATGTGATTTGGCGTAGGCCTCGTGTGGACGGGGGAGGCCGTAACAACGGGATCGAGAATGAGACAGCGCCAAAATGAAAATGGTTTAGCAGATCGAAGACTTTAGTCTGCACGGCCCTCTACGGCGCGCCGCGGTCTACAGGTTGAGGCTCGCTTGGGCTTCCGTTCGGGCATTTGGTCGCCACATTCTTGAGCCATGACGCAAAATTTTCCGTACGCGACGCACCTCGATATCCGCTATCCGCCGCTCGAGGTCGTCGACGTTCCCGCGCTCGTCGATGCCGTGAGAGACCAGTGGTACAACCAGACGCTTTGCAAGGTCAACGACTCGGTCGTGCGGCTCGGTGTGATCCAGGGAGAGTATCACTGGCACAAGCACGACGAGCTCGACGAGTTCTTCTACGTCATCGAGGGAAAGTTTCTGATCGACCTCGAGGGACGCACCGTGGAGCTTGGCGAGCGCCAGGGATTCGTGGTGCCGAAGGGAGTCGTGCACCGCACTCGGGCGACATCGCGGGCGATCATACTGATGGTGGAGGGGGCGGGGATAGTGCCGACTGGGGACTGAAAAACCAACCTCGAGAAGAGTAAGGTAGGAGGTGCGAGGTGCTAGGTTCGAGGTGTGAGGTAAGGCGGCCACATCGCGCTTCTACCTCCTGCCTCATGCCTGGCACCTCGCTCCTCCTACCTAGCTCTTCTCGAAGTTTCCTCTCGCAGTTGGTGTTCTACCGCGCACCGAACTGAAAGTCATGCTCCAGCACCATGCTGGCTGGAAATGCAAGCTTCTCCTGCACGGTGTTCTTTCCCGCGATCCCGACTTTGGCCGTGATCTGCGCCCCGCGCGTGAATCCGCACATCAGGTAGGATCCATCGCTGTTGGTGTCCGCCTCGACTGTCCGCTGTTGGTTGGTGGAAACCAGGCGGCCATTCTGCTCAACCCAGAGGATCTGCCACGTCGCCCAGACGTGCGCGCGCGGCAGCGGCTTCCCTGCCGCGTCTCGCACGTAACCGGCCATGAGTCCCTGTGCCTCGGTCCCGGTTTCGTTTTGACCACAAATGCGTTTGCGCAGCGATCCGTACGATGGAATAATCACCGAGGCCTGCGCGCGCGTTCCACTCGGCAACGATAGAGGCTGCCAGCGCTCCGCGATCTGCAGGAGCCGAAGCCGCGGATGCTCGAAGACGAGTGTGTCATTGAACGCTCCATCAATCGCTAGCTCGTACCTTCCGCCGGAGCCCGTGATCGTCTTGAACCGGCGGTCGCGGGTCGAGACCTGGACGCCGCCCAGGGCTTTTCCGCTGGTGCTGTCGTATACGATACCCGTGACCATCGACTGATTCTCGGCTGGCGAATCGGCGGCCGGTGCGCTCGCTGGTGCCGGCGACGCAGCGCCGCCAGTTGAAACGCGCGCCGTCCCGGTCGGGCGCGCCGCCCCTCCGACTTCCTGATACCCAATGAGGCTGTCGCGCGAGATGGACGGCGATCGGACATCGGTCGATGTCACTCGCGCTACGCGCGGCATCCTGATGTACCAGCTCGGAACGATCCACTGTCCGCCCGGCAGCTGCTGGAACTCGACCCGCCCAGTGGTTCTCGCGATGCGCAAAGGAATCGGCAGGTTCACATAATCGAAGCTGAGGGAGCGAAGCGCGTTCGCTCTTGGATCGAGCCAGAGCACTCCGGCGAGCTCCGGTTGCCCGCCGATTCTGGCGGGCCTGAACTCGAGACCGGCCAATCCCGTCTCCGGTCCGTAACCACGAATGGCCGCGAAACAGTGCGATTTCACGAACTGGTCCGAGAGAATCGTCGCGGCATCGGGGGCGCGATAGACATCGCTATTTGAGGTTTGGCCACGCCGGCTGGAATCGATCTGATCCCACGAGATGCCAGTCAGCGGCCGGCGCGACACTTTGGTGCGCTGCTCGGCCCGCTCGGAAAGGACCGCCAGATTTCTATCGAGCACACGTTCGTACAGATCGACATCGAGAGGCACGAGGCCCTGGGCTTCGGTAGCCGCGCTGGCGGTCAGTGCCTTCTTCAACTCCACCCAAACGTCGCCCGCTGGAGTTCCGGGACCAGTGAGCTGTTGGCAGGCCGTCTCGCTCCGCGGAATTATCGGCGTCGGAATTCTCGTCGGCGTCATTCCGACACGCACAATGACCGGCCGATCTCCGAGGTGGAGCTGCACCGAGATCCACGTATCGTATCCGACCTTGTCCGCGCGCACCCGATAGTTGCCGCTCGAAGGAGCGCGCAGGTCGGTGCGTCCGCTCGGATCGCTGAAGCCGCCACCGAGGGGGATCGTTTGCGCCGAATCGAGGAGCGCGACGTTGGCGCCCACAATCGGCTTACCCGTGGCTGCTTCGACGACTTCGACGCGCACGTCCTGCGCGCCGGCGCGAACGCCGGCCGCCAGAACTGTCAGAGCTAGAACGATTGACCGCAGATGCATGAGTCCAGCCGTGGAGGAGCACGATTAGGCAAAGGCCCGGGCCGAGCCGATTACCTATAGGACGCTCCACCTGGCAGGGCGTTTTGCTTTTGGCTGACGCTGCGTGAACTGCAACTGATGACTACCGGCCAGGGGCTGTCGGCCTTGCAGGTGATGGCTACGGGCGGGCTCTAACTGCACTAGGTCTGGCCCGCAGCCCCGAGTTGGTCCGCCCCCAAAGCCCCCGGCCGGTAGTCGTCGGTTGCAGTTCCCAGACTTCAACTCGCCGCCGGGGGTCGGGGTGGCTCTCTCTTTCGAGAAAAAATGAGTGACCGCCCGAGCGCGGACCTCGTCAATTCGGGGGACATGAAGTCCCCAACCGAGGGGAGGGGGAAGTTGTCGTCGAAAGTCGTTTCGTCAATTGCGCTGCTCACTCTTGCGGCATGCGCCGGGAGCAAGGCGCCTTACCTGGTAGGAGCAGCCGGGCCCTGGAAGCAGGGTTACGGACTTCAGAACCTGCAAGGCATCGAGCTCGCAGCCGAAGAGATCAACAAAGCCGGCGGCATCAACGGTCACCCCTTCAGGGTGATGCTTCGCGATGACGAAGGTGACGGACCCACGGCCGCGAAGATCGCGCAGGACTTTGTGTCGACCCGGGCCATCTCGGCGGTAATCGGCCACGTCAACTCGTCCGGAATGCTGTCGGCGGCACCCATTTACGATGGGTACCTCGCCGCGGTCGCGACGAGCGCCACCTCCCCTGACCTCACCGGCATCTCGAGTTGGGTCTTCCGCATCATATCGAGCGATTCGCTCAACGGAATCGCGCTCGCCAACTTCGCGTCGAAGTTCGGCCAGCGCTTCCCGGCGACCGTGGCAGTACTCTACGAAAACAACACCTACGGCCGCGGGTTGGCCGATTCCTTCCGTCGCTCCTTCCATGGCGACATCCTGAGTCTCGATCCCATTAACGCGGATCTGACCACAGCGGAGCCCTACGTAGCCTATCTCAAAGTGCGGAAGCCGAAGATCGTGTTCGTGGCGGGCCGCGTCGCGTCTGGGCTCAAGATTCTGCAGGAAGCAAAACGCCAGGGATTCAACCCGATCTTCGTCGGGGGCGACGGATGGCAGGGAATCCTCGCCGACACCGCTATTTCGGAAGGCGCCTACGTCGGGATGTCCTTTACGCCGGAAGATCCTTCGCCGGCCGCGCGCAAGTTCGTAGCCGCGTTCAAGAAGAAATTCAACACTGCTCCTGACGCGCATGCGGCGCTCGCATACGACGCGACCCAACTCGTAGCGCAAGCGCTGAGGGAAAAGGGGCCCGATCGCAGAGCGATTCGCGACTACCTTCGTTCTCTGAATCGTGAGACCGCCTACGCGGGGTTGACTGGTCCAGCCTTCTTCGAGGACACAGGCGATCCCGTGGGCATACGCTTCCGGGTCCTCCGTGCCCACGCCGGTCTCCTGACCATCGCGGAGGCCAAGTGAAGCTTCCCTTCAAATTCCAGACGATTCGTCAGGTTCTGACGGTCGGCTTCTCGTTTCTCATTCTGCTGCTTCTGGGAGCGGGAGCGGTGGGTTGGGTCTCGATGACCCAAATGGCAAATCGGGTGTCCGAGACGCTCTCCGATGCACAGCAGGACGCGAAGCAGGCGTCGGATTTCTCCAATGTCGTCACGCAGGAAATTCAGGCCGCTAACACCTACCTCAGCGATCAGGACGCAAAGTCGGACGGGGATTTCCGCCGCCTTGGCTGGGAAGCGCACCGGCTGCACCGGACTTTCAGCACCCGGACCGATCTGCTCGGCGAGCAGATCGCTCGCACGGTAGCGATCGACACGACGCTCGCGCGGGTTGAAGCGTCCTTTGCGCTGTCGCACAGATTGACCGACCTCGGGCGGCTCGACGAGGCGCATTCAGAAGCGCAGAAGGCCCGCAGGATGGTGCCAGGACTGCTGGAGCAGTTGACGGGTCTCGAGCATTCGCGCGCGCAGCAGCTCGCCGCCATGTCGGCCGACCTCCGCGGTCAGGCGACTGCGCGCTCACGCATCCTCGTTTCCGTAATTATCGTCGCGACACTGCTAGCGGTCATGATCGTCATGCGCACCGGCCGCGCCGTCGGACGTCCGCTGCGGCTTCTCGTCAGGCACGCGGTTCAGCTTAGCCACGGCGACCTGCAACAGCGCACCGAAGGCGAGATGCCGGGGGAGTTCCGCACGCTTGCCGACGCGATGAACCACGCCACGATTGCATTGTCGAGGATCGCGTCTGGCGCGGCCAAAACCGCCGACGAAGTGGCGCAGTCCGCGAGCGACCTCCTATCGGCGTCGAAGCAGATTTCGGCTTCGGCTGGAGAGGTGGCGGATGCGGTTGAAGAAGTCTCCCACGGCGCCGAGTCGCAGGTGGCGCAGCTGCGCCAGGTCAACGAAGCACTCGATGGAATCCGCACCCGCGGCGACAACCTCGTGGGTGGCGCGCAGGAAGTGCACGGACTCGCGAGCGCGATCGAGGCAGAGGCCGAAGCCAAGAGAATCGAGATAGATCGCGCGCTCAAGATTCTGTTCGACGTGCGCACGATCGTCGAGCAAGCGGCAGCCCAAGTTCGCGAGCTGAACATCAGCACCAGCGAGATCAACAAGTTCGTTGTCTCGGTCAGCCGGATCGCCGAGCAGACCAACCTTCTCTCGCTCAACGCGGCGATCGAGGCGGCAAGGGCCGGTGAGGCCGGTCGTGGGTTTGCTGTAGTCGCCGGTGAGGTGAGAAAACTGGCCGATCAAACGCAGGCCGCCGCCGACGACGTGGTGAAGATGACCGAGGGAGTGACGAGCCGCGTGCTCGCAACATCGAAGGCGATGGAGGAGGGTGTGATACAGGTCGGCGAGATCGAGCGGGTGAGTCGCGAGCTGGATAGCGCGCTCTCGACGATTCTCGCCGCAGCCGAGAGGACGCGAGCCGCCGCCGCGACGGTGACTACGGCTGCGACCGAGAATGCGCGCGCGGTCGATTCTGCCGCCGCGAATCTCGGATTGGTCGCGCGCACCGCAGAGGGCCATGCAACGGCGGCAATGCAGGTGAGTGCGTCAACCGAGGAACAGAGCGCGGCGTGCGAGCAGATGAGCATGGCATCGACGCAGTTGTTCCATGGCAGCCATGTGTTGAGGGATCTCGTCGGCGAGCTGAAAACCGAGACTCCGGTCGCTGCGCTCGAGGCGGAGAAAGAAGCCGAACACCCGCCACATCCGAGGCTGACGCCGCCGAATCCACAACCACCGCTAGCAAAAAAGGTCGCGTAAGCGACCTTTTTTGTTCTAGTCCGCGGCGAGCTTTCAACTAGAGTCCATCGCGCGGTCGGTCGGCGTGGGGGTCCTCTTCGGCGCTACGCTCGCTTGGTCGGAGCCCCTAACTACGCTCCCTCGCTCCGCTCGGTCGCGGGTCTCCTCCTCGCGCTCGCTTTGCAAAGCGCCTACGAGGACCCCCGCGCCTCCCTCCCCGGGCAAGATCTCGTTCGCAGCGGCGTCGCGGTCCGTGACTAAAGAACTGCACTCCGTCCCGCAACCGCCGGGTGGCATCGTCCATTCTCCGCGCCGGTCTTGGTCCAAGTTCGTCCGCGCGAACTCTAACTTTCCGAGCGCAGGACCTTCGTCCACGACGGTGGCCGCCTGCGGCGGCCGCGTGTTAGAAACCGATCCGGGAAGGAGGAGGGTGTCCTCGGAGGGGCACCCGCAGCAAGAGCCCGTCGTTTGGGCGCGCCAGCGCGCCCCAACGGCGGGCGTGCGAGGACACTGCCCCGCAGAGGACATCCTCCCGACTGACCGACGTCGAGATCTCGAACTAGCGAGCGCCAGCCAAGCAACGGTTTAAGGGTAAATGCCGGGTGGAAGATGGACGTAAACTTGCCGTTGTAAGGGTCGGCGCAAACAGTGTATTCGCTCAGGATCGGCACCAGTTCCCCGCCGCGTCTGGATTGATCCCCCGTTGCCCGCAATATCTCCTTCCTGGAACGGGCTCTATGATCCCTGAGTCGTTCGGCCGTCGGCCGAAAATGAAAATTCTCGTTGCCGAAGATGATGCCGTAACACGGAAGCTCCTCTCCGCGACGCTGGAGCGCCTCGGCTGGGAAGTGATCACCGCATCCGACGGCAGCGATGCATGGCACGCTCTGGAGGCGCTCGGAGGAAAGAATGCCCCCGAGGTCGTCGTGCTCGACTGGATGATGCCCGGCATGGACGGGATCGAGGTCTGCCGGAAGCTGCGAAGCACGCCAAGCTTTGAATTCATATACATCATTCTCCTCACATCACGCAGCGAGAAGGAAGACCTCGCCATGGGGCTGATGGCAGGAGCGAACGATTACATCGCAAAGCCGTTTCACCCGATCGAGCTCGAATCGCGCGTCCGGGTGGGACAGCGCATGGCGAAGCTGCAACGCAGTCTCGCGACTCGTGTCACTGAGCTCGAAGAGGCGCTCGCGCACGTGCAGCGGCTGCAAGGCCTGCTCCCGATTTGTAGCTACTGCAAGAAAGTTCGGAACGAGGCGAATTACTGGGAACAGGTCGATTCCTATCTGAGCACCCATACGGATCTGGACTTCACTCACGGCATTTGTCCCCAGTGTTCGGAGAAAATGTTGAAGGAGCTTGACGCATCGCCCACGTGAAAGCGCGAACTGTCTTTCCCAGCGCAAGCGGACTCTTGCGCCGAAATGAGAGCGCGCTCACGTGAGAGTTCGGCGGATGTCGCTGTCGATCAAGATCCTCGTCGGGTTCATCGCGGC
Organism: Gemmatimonadaceae bacterium; assembly: GCA_041498575.1. Classification (GTDB taxonomy): domain Bacteria; phylum Gemmatimonadota; class Gemmatimonadetes; order Gemmatimonadales; family Gemmatimonadaceae; genus UBA4720. The sequence goes on along the minus strand of JBGQIT010000046.1, from coordinate 3,537 downwards.
CTTCGCGACGTTGGCGGCGATAACGATCTCATTCCAGTATCGCGGTATGCGCGCGGCGATGTATGAGGCCGAGGAAAGCTCGGCATCGAACATCCTGGGGACCATCCAGAGCATCGTTCGGGAAGATCCGAATCTCCTCCACACAGAAGCGCTGCCGCGCGCTATCCAACGGCTTGCTAAGCAGCTACCCGAAGTCGCGCGGATCGTGATCTATGACACCCAAAGACGGGTCATCGCGGATTCGGACCCGCGGACCTCCGGGGGTGATGCGGTCGATCCCGGTCCGCGCTCCCTGGTTTTTGGCGGGAACGAGCTTAGTGGCAACGGTTCTCGTTGTCGACGACGATCGGGTTGTCTCTCACCTGGTCGCCAGCCTTCTCCGTGAAAAAGGACACAAGGTCTTCACCGCCTTCGACGCGGTTCAGGGTCTGATGCAGGCGAAGCGGACGCCGCCGGTCGATGCGATCGTCCTGGACATCAACATGCCCGGCGGATCCGGCGAGGATACCTTGAGAAAGATCAAGATGTCGATGCACACGCAGGATATTCCTGTCATCATCCTGAGCGGGAGCATCGATGCTGCAGGGCAGGAGAGAGTGCGCTCAAGTGGCGCTGCCGCGGTCCTGTCCAAGCCGCTCGTCCCAGAGGAGCTTTTCCGGGCTCTCGCCGCCGCTCTCTGAGGGCGGTCGCCGTGTAAGTTTCAGGGGAGTGGCCGATCTCATGTATTCCACATCCTCCCCAGTTCAAGCCAAGTCAGCGTCCCCAGCCGTGGTCCTCTTGAGTGGAGGGCTCGACTCGACGACCGTGCTTGCGATCGCAAAAAGTGAAGGCTTTGCCGTCCACGCGCTCACGTTTGGATACGGGCAGCGTCACTCGGCTGAGATCGATGCGGCCAGGCGAATCGCCCGGAGTGCCGGCGTCGCGCGCCACCATGTGGTGGAGATCGATCTCACCCTTTTTGGGGGTTCCGCGCTCACGGCCGACATACCAGTCCCCAAGGATCGCGATCTTGCGCCATCCTCGTCGTCCGCCGGAGAAATTCCCGTCACCTACGTCCCGGCGCGGAACACAATCTTCCTGTCTTATGCGCTGGCGCTGGCCGAGGTTGTCGAGGCGTCCAACATTTTTATCGGTGTAAACGCACTCGATTACAGCGGCTACCCTGACTGCAGGCCTGAGTACATCGAAGCGTTCGAGAAGATGGCGAATCTTGCAACGCGCGCGGGCGTCGAAGGAAGAACGCGAGTCGTGATCCGCACTCCACTCATCTCTCTCTCCAAGGCCGGGATCATCAAGCTCGGCACATCACTGGGAGTCGACTACTCGCAGACGACGAGTTGCTACGATCCGGGGTCGAACGGCGAAGCGTGCGGGCGCTGCGACGCGTGCCAGCTCCGACTGAAAGGCTTCAGCGAGGCGGGGATCGAGGATCCGATCGGGTACGCGACCACGAAGAGCACTATGGGAGCGATCGCGCGGTGACCTACACGGTGAAGGAAATTTTCTACACGCTGCAAGGAGAGGGTGCGCAAACGGGGCGCGCCGCCGTATTCTGCCGATTCTCGGGCTGCAACCTCTGGTCAGGACGGGAGGAGGACAGGTCGAGGGCGGTTTGTCAGTTCTGCGACACCGATTTCGTAGGAACCGGACCGGACGGCGGCAAATTCAAGGGCGCCAAAGAGCTTGCGGACGCGATCGATCGATGCTGGGCGGGCGAAGGTCGTGACATCAGTGAGGGCGTCCCTTCCCTGCGCTCAGCCAGCCCGTCGAACAGGTCAACCGGCTTGCCGAAGAAATACGTGGTCTGTACCGGCGGTGAGCCGCTGCTGCAAGTGGACGAGGATCTTATCTCCGAGCTTCATCAGCGCGGCTTCGAGGTCGCCGTCGAGACCAACGGCACCAGACCGGCACCGCTATCACTCGATTGGGTCTGCGTCAGTCCCAAGGCGGGCGCGCCGCTAGTACAGACGACGGGCAGCGAGCTCAAGCTCGTTTACCCGCAGGACAACGCACCCCCGGAAAAGTTCGAGCAGCTCGACTTCCGCCACTTTTTTCTCCAGCCAATGGATGGACCCGACACGGCCCGAAACACGGAGCGCGCGATCGAGTATTGTCTGCGGCACCCGCGCTGGCGGCTGAGCATTCAGACGCACAAGCTCGTCGGACTGAGATAGCCGGCGAACAACTGCAACTTATGACTACCGGCCAGGGGCTTTCGGCCGGCCGGCTTTGGGCTGCGTGCGGGCTGTTTCTCGGTGGGACGTTTCAAGGGGTTTGGCGTTAATGATCGCAAACCCCTGCGCCGCCTCGCGCGCACCAAACACCCCGCCCGGAGCCCACCGCCGACCCGCCCACGGCTCCCAGCCGGTAGTCATAAGTTGCTTTTGTTTGTCAGGTCCGGAGAGCAGGACCCAGAGCACTCGGCCGCTGGCTCCTCGGCGTGCGCTCCTTCATTTCACTATCGAACGCGTCGAGATACTTGATGCCCGAGCCCGTGTTGAACAGCACGACTCTTTCGTCGGGCTTCACCTTCCCGCGCTCGATGAGCTTGCGCAGCGCGGGGATGCATGCGCCTCCCTCCGGCGCGGCAAAGATCCCTTCCCTGCGCGCCATCTCCCTCGCTCCAGCAATCAGCTCCTCGTCCGTGACCGCGACGGCGGTGCCATTGGACTCACGAAGCGCATCGAGAATGAGAAAATCCCCGATGGCTTTCGGCACGCGCAGCCCCGAGGCAATCGTCGTGGCATTCGGAAACTCTTCCGCGAACCGCTCTCCCTTCTCGAACGCGCGAACGATTGGTGCGCATCCGGCTGCCTGAACCGACACCATGCGCGGACGCTTCTCGTCGATCCATCCGAGTTCCTGCATCTCGTCGAACGCCTTCCACATTCCTACGAGCCCGGTTCCTCCTCCCGTCGGATACACGATCACATCGGGCAGCGTCCACGCCAACTGCTCGGCGATCTCATAGCCGAGGGTCTTCTTCCCCTCCACGCGATACGGCTCCTTGAGCGTTGAGACATCGAACCAACCTTCCGCGTCCTTTCGTTTTGCCACTTCAGCACCGCAATCGGTGATGAGACCGTCGACGAGCGTGATTTGCGCGCCGGCGACCTCGCACTCGATCAGATTTGCGCGCGGCGTGTCGCGTGGCATGAAGAGAAATGCCTCGAGTCCTCCCTGGGCACAGTAGGCAGCGAGCGCCGCGCCCGCGTTTCCCGCCGACGGCGCCGCCATTTTTTTCACCCCCAGCTCCTTGGCCATTGACACAGCCACCGACATCCCGCGCGCCTTAAAGCTTTGCGTGGGATTGAGGGACTCGTCCTTCACGTACAGTTCGCTCATGCCGAGCGCGGTGCCAAGGTTCCTCGCGTGGTGAAGAGGGGTCCAGCCTTCGCCCAACGTGACGATGTTGCTTTCGCGCCGGACCGGCAGCAGCTCCCGATAACGCCAGAGATCCGATCGTCGGGCGTAGAGCGACTGACGCGTGAGAAATTTGGCGATGCGCTTCAGATCGTAGCGCACGAACAGCGGCTT
>JBGQIT010000045.1:0-11943 GCA_041498575.1 Gemmatimonadaceae bacterium | reverse complement strand
TCCCGATTCGCGTGAGATCATCGGCGGCTCGGCGGTGCACCAGAAGACCGAAACGGTGACGAAACAAAACACGCAGACGCTTACAAACACGCAGACAAGCAGCCGAATCGAACAAAGCTTCGCAAAGGTCGTCGAGCAGGCTGTTCAGCAAGGCACCTCGGCCGCGTCAAGCGCGCTGGTCCAGGTGCTGCGTCAAGGCGGTGCGAAGGCGGGGAAGGATAGCGATGAGCGTCCGGCTCTCCTCGCCAAGGTTCTTGCAACCGATACGAGCGCGAGCCTGCGCCGAATTGCGGCTTGGGGCCTGGCCGAATACGCAGAGACGCAGGTTGCGGCTGAAGCGCTCGCGAACGCTCTACGTCGCGATAAAGATCCCTCTGTAAGGGAGATGGCGGCGTGGGCCCTGGCGGACGGCAACCACCGGTCGGTGGCCGTCGAGGCATTGTCAGCTGCCCTTCGCGGTGACGCAAACACGGAGGTCCGGGCGACAGCAGCGTGGGCGCTCGGCAACGTCGGCGACAGATCGTCGGCCGATGTGCTTTCCACGGCACTATCCGACGCAAGCCCCGAGGTTCGGAAGCGTGCATTGTGGGCACTCGGTAACTTGGACCTGAAACAGGCACCCCCCAAGGTCATCGCGATGTTGAGCGACAATGACCCAGAGCTGCGCGAGCTGGCGGCGTGGGTGCTGTATGAAATCGAGGATCCCGCGTCGATATCCGGGCTGGAAGCGGCGCTGGCGCGGGAAAAGAACAAGGAGCTTCAAATCGCTTACATCCGAGCTCTGGCGGCGGTGGGTGAGAAGTCCGTGGACGCTTTGAAGGGTCTGCTCGAGTCCAAGGATCCGGAGATCAGAAACATCGCCGTGCGCGCGCTGGCGGGAGGGAACGCCACCGGTCCCTGGCCTCGCCCCTGGCCCGAGCCGCGTCCATTTCCGAACTAGAGTCGGAGAGGGCGCCCGGGAATGGCGCCCTCTCTTTTGAACGTTAGTGCTGATTTTTCAACCTACCCCGCAACAAAGGCGGGCACAATGAACGGAGTAATCATGCAGCGAGTAATTGGATTGGTGGTCGCAACTTTTGCGTTCTCTTCGCTGAGCGGAGTGCCGGCGGTAGCGCACACAGCGGGATCGACCATCACCGTCAGCGGATTCGATCAAGGCCGGCGCCGCGGCGCACCAGTCGACGTAGCGGCCCTGTTGACGGCCGCGAAGGGCGCACCGCCAATGATCTGCTCGCTCGCGGCGAAGGCGGTGCAAGGATGGGGATGGGGCGGTTGGAGCGACGCTCCGTCGACGCCGCTGGCCGCGGTGGCGTCGTCCTCGAACAATGATGATTTCGAATCGGATGCACTGCCCGCCGCTGACGTCCAGCGTCTCATGGCCGGACTTTCGTCCGACGATGCTTGCGTGCGGGAGCTGTCGGTTCGCCTCATCGGAACTCAGAAGGCGGAGACAGTCGGCGGCGAGCTGGTGACGCGCCTCGGCTCGAGCGATCCGGCGCTGCGCTCAGTCGCCGCGCTCGGACTCGGGCTGGTAGAGGCGCAGAACGGCGTCGATCCACTCATACGCGCGCTACGTGATCCTTCCACAGATGTCCGTGCCAACTCGGCGTGGGCTTTGGGGCGGATCGAAAACGGCCGTGCGTTGAATCCACTCGTCGGACTTTTCAGAGACGACGCCGAAAAGGTGCGCCTTGCCGCTGTCGGGGCGGTCGGCCGTATGGACTCAACGAGCAGCGTTGCCGCTCTCATTCGTGTCGTGCGCCAGGACAATTCGCCGCAGGTGCGCAGGGTCGCAGCGTGGGCGCTCGGCAAGCTCGAGGCGCGCGAAGCAGTCGATGCGCTGAGCGAAACGCTGGCCCGCGATGCAGACGCACGAGTGCGCGAGATGGCGGCGTGGGCACTCGGAAACATAGAGGACCGGCGTAGCGTCGCCGGACTTGCGGCTGCGATTCGCGGTGACGCCGAAGATCGCGTCCGTGAAACCGCCGTGTGGGCGCTCGGAAACATGGGCGACCATTCTGCGATCGACATCCTGGGAGCTGCCACGGGCGACCGCAGTCCGAACGTGCGCGGTACCGCGGCCTGGGCGATTGGTCAGATGGATGAGAATGGCACGAAGGCGCCGGCTGGACTGCTCCGACTGCTGCGCGACGAAAACGCGGACACGCGTCTCAAAGCGGCGTGGGCACTTGGCCAGATCGAAGACGCTGGCGCTCTCCCCGCCATCCGTGATGCGCTCAAGGTCGAGCAGAACGATCACGTGCGCCGCGGACTCATTCGCGCGCTCATGAAGTCCGGCGAGAGCTCGCAGGAGACGCTCACCCAGCTTCTCAGCTCGAGCGATCCGCAGATCCGCGAGGCAGCGGTGCGTGGAATCGCGGGCGCGCGGTCATTCGACCCATGGCCGTGGCCCTGGCCGCGCCCGCGTCCATTCCCGTGAGATCGCGTATGTCGAATCCCGGACCCAAGCCTCGAGAGCGGTGCGTGAGCAGAGTCTGTCGTACGTGGATCCTGTCGGTGCTGGGTGTGACGGCGGCGTGTTCCGGAGAGACTCCGGTCACGCTCCGCTCGCAGCCGCGGGTCTCCGCACAGGTCGGACAGGAAAAGAACTACTCGTTCTCGATCACTCCTTCCGATCGTACGGTGCGCGTCCGATTCACGCGCGTTCGATCTGAAGGGACCGAATCGATCAGTGCCTTCATGCAGCGGATGTTCGCGAGTGCGGATTCGGCGGGCGCCACGCGGCTGGTGGTCGACCTTCGCTCGATCAATGGGGGAGACGCATTCCTTCTCGTCCCACTGGTGAAGGGTGTTCTCGCGCGCGAGCGCTTTACCATGCGTGGGGGATTGTTGGTGGTCGTGGGTGATGCCAGTTTCTCCCCTGGCCAAAACGCGGCAACGCTGCTGCAGCAGTACGCTAATCCGATCTTCGTTCGCTGACCGAGACTGAATGCGCCGAATGCTCTTCTGTCTTTTGATGTTGTCTGTGAGCGCTGCGCCGCCTAAAGTGGCTGCGCAGCGCTCTCCGCCCTTGGCGACATGTCGCGATCGGCGCCAGGTGCTCAGGGACGCGCTCGCCGACATCCAGCGGAGGCAGCGTAATATCGGATTGAGTGCCCTGGTAATGCTCGGCGGCGAAACGGTGCTCGCCGAGAATCTCGGTTACGCGGATCTCGAGCATCGGGTCCCCGTGACGAATGAGACTCGGTTCGGCGTCGCCAGCATCACCAAGGCGTTCACCGGGCTTTCTCTTCTCAAGCTCCACGAATCCGGGCGCATCGACCTGGACGCACCGATCCAACGCTACGTTCCCGCGTTTCCGGTGAAACCCGGCGGAGTGATCACACCGCGGCTGTTGGCGGCTCACCTCGCGGGCATACGACACTGGGGGCAGGAGAGGAACGCCGCGCTGTACGCCCGGCATTTCGACGACGTGAACGACGTGCTCGCGTTGTTCAAGGACGACACGTTGGTCGCTCCGCCCGGCACAAAGGCGAGCTACTCGAGTTACGGATACAATCTGATCGCCGCGGCGATTCAGTCCGCATCTGGCGTGAAATACCAGGAGTACGTGAATCGCGAAATCATCTCACGCCTGGGTCTCAGGAACACAGGCTTCGACGACGTGCGGCGTGTACTGGCGAATCGGGCGCGCCGGTATTCCTACTTTGATCCATGGACGTTCGCCGTCGATTCGAACGCGGTTTACCGCGTGCCGGACTGGGACTACAGCCACAACATGGCTGGTGGCAACATGTACTCGACAGCGGCAGATCTGGCGCAATTCGGCAGAGCGGTCGAACGACCGGGACTCCTTTCGAAGGAATCGATCGATCTCCTGAACCGGCGGCGGACGGTTGGAGCAGTCCAGGCTCCGATGAGCTTTGGTTTCTACGTCAGCGATTCTGCGGCCCCGCACCGATTACTGAACATCGGTGGCTCGAACGCCGGCCTTCAGTCGGGGTTGTTCGTCTATCCAGACGAAGATCTCGTCATCGTCGTACTCGCGAACACGTGGGGAATCGGATCCAACTCGGGCGAGATGAACGGTGTACTTCTCTCGCGATTGGCCGCGATCTGCATGGGTTGGCCGCAGCCGCCGCCGGTGAAGTGAGCGGAGCGACCCAACGCTGATCACGACTTGATTCGCCGGCTGTCCTAGCCTGTGCCGGCGTCGGAGTAATGCCGCTTCACTTCAGCGCTCGGCGCAGCACGACTCCATCAAGTCGCTCACTCGGTTTGACGCCCGCGATCTCCGCGAGAGTAGGCGCGAGATCGACGGTTCTCACGAATTCAGGGTAGCGCCCGGGCGCGAACCACGGACCCGCGAAAATCAATGGTACGTGTGTATCGTAATCGCGCGGGGAGCCGTGCGTTGCCACGAGCCCGCTGAAGATGCTGAACGGCGACAGGGTGATCACGATCTCGACGTTGCTCTGAGCCGGGAATTGATGCACCCACCGGCGCGTAATCGCATCATTGATAGTGTCACCTCGGAGTAGGTCCTGGAATCGATCCACTCTGCTGACGCCGGGAAGTGTTCTCGCCTGCAGCGCAAAAATGGCAAGGACGGTGTCGAGACCGGCCGTGCGCTTTTTCAACGCATTCCTGTCCGCCAGCACGGTCTGCCAATCCAGGTAGACGAGATTCGTGTCAATGTTCGCGGCTGTGACCAACCCACGCAGCCCGGCGGCAAGCGCCAAAGCGTTGACGCGCACCGGTGTTGGCTTTACCGAGCTGGGCACCAGCTCTGGAATCGTGCCGACCCCGTGGTCACCCGTGAGGACGATCGCGACACGCGAAGAGTCGCGGAGCTTGAAAAGGGAATCGACAAAGACGCCGAGGTTGCGGTCGAGACGCAGAATGTTGTCGTGCATTTCCCTGGAGTCGGGCCCGAACCCATGACCGATCAGATCGGTCGCCGAGAGCGAGATTGCCAGGACGTCTGTTCGAGGAGCTGCGCCGAGTGAAAGGGCGCCCAATCCGTCGAGCGCGAAGTCGAGCGTGATCTCGTCCATCCAGGGCGAGACTCTGATTGCGTTAGCTGCGGCGACACTGTCCACCGGGATCGGGTGAGGGAACATGAAGCTTTGTCCGCCCATCTCGATGCTCACGCTGTCCGGCTCGTTGTAGGCACTGTCCGGGAGCAGCAACGTCCATTTCTTCCCAGCGAAACTCTGCGGCAGCCTGCGCGCGTTGAATCGATTGACCCAGTCCGGCAATGAATCGCGGTAGTACCGGCTGGTCGTAAAGCGCCCGTCGGGATAGTACCAATACACCTCGGTGCGCGATCGACCGACGGGCAGAATTGCGCCGCGGTCTTTCATCGATACCGACAGCGCGCGCGACCGCGGGTCCTTGGCGCGCAGCCAGTCTACGAGCGTCGTTCCCTGAAACCTCTTTGGGGACGCGCCTATCCCTGTGGGCTCGCCCAGCAATGGAGCGGAATCGTCCACCACGCCAATGCGGTTCGCCATGATTCCCGTGGAGCGGGGAAACCGTCCGGAGAGAAGCGTCGCGTGCCCCGGCGCTGTCTCCGTGATCGCGTGATCGTGGTGTGCATTGGTAAACCAGGCCCCGTTTCGCGAGATTCGCGCGAGACCGCCCCGTAGCTGGGGACCGAAGCGGTCCAGATAATCCCAGCGGAGCTGATCGACCGTGATGAGTACGATCAGGGAGGGAGGCGGGGGGACGGGCGCTGTCGAAACAGCTGTATGAAGGTCTCGTGGATCCGACGCAGTTCTCGCCGCAACCGGTTGGCAGGCGGCTTGAGCCGAGAAGAACAGGAGGAGCAGGGGCGTTCGGAATGGCTTGCGCATACGCCAATGATACCCGACGAGCCGGAACCAGCAAGCTATGGCGCAAAACGACGAGCACCCCAATATTCGAGCGCCCCCTTTCGGAGACAGGCCCATGCCGGCTGAGACTCCTCGCGCGCCCAGTGTAGTCGACCGTATCAATACGGGCTACCGCATGTCATCCTCGTTGCATCTCGCCGCCGCCGGAGCCCTGCTCGCCGCCGCGCTCCTGAGCAGCGTCGCCGGCGCTCAGGACTCCACGAAGCATCTGGCAAACGCTTCGGTCAGTGGTGTCGCGGGCGCTCGAGACTCCGCGAAGCTCCTGGCAGCCGCTGCGTTCTTCGAATCGCAGGACCCGATCGAGGTAACTCTCACCACCAACATCGGAAGGATTCGCAGGGACAAGAGCGAGAATCCCCCGTGGCGCCCGGCCACTCTTTCCTACAAGGGCGCTGACGGCAATCTAGTCACCGTTCCGCTCCAGGCGCGTACGCGCGGCATCTGGCGACTCCGAGTGTGCGATTTCCCTCCTCTCCGTCTCAACTTCAGCGGAGAGACATCGAAGGGGACGATGTTTGCCGGGCTCGATAAGCCCAAGCTTGTCAGCTACTGCCGCGACATGGACGCTTACGAGCAGTACATCCTTCAGGAGTACCAGCTGTATCGCATCTACCAGCTGCTCACTCCGGTGAGTCACAGGGCTCGGCTGCTGAAGTTCGTCTACGCGGACAGTGCCGACGGGAAAGTGCGCGCTCGGCGATACGGGTTCATCATGGAGGCACCGGGCGCACTCGCCGCGCGTCTGGGCGGAAAGGTCCTGGAGCAGAAGGGGGCGCAGCCAGGAGATCTGGACTCTTTTCAGGACGCCCTGTTCGGGGTGTTCCAGTATTTCATCGGAAACACCGACTTCTCCGAAGGCGGGCTCCACAATGTCGAGCTCTTCTTCAACAACGAAGGCACCGCAATGCCCATCGCGTACGACTTCGATTTCGCCGGAGCGGTGAACGCGCGTTACGCCGTGCCAGATTCGAGCCTGAGAATTCCTAACGTCCGGCAGCGCCTGTTCCGGGGCTACTGCACCGATTCCTACGCCTATGATAAGGTGTTCGCTCTCTTTAACCAGAAGAAGCCCCAGATCTACGCACTCTACAGTGACTCAATCGGCAAGCTGATGGATCGCGGGACGGTCAAAGAAACTCTCCGTTACTTCGACGAGTTCTACGACACCATCGGCGACCGGCGCTCGGCGAAAAGATCGATAATCGAGTCCTGCCTCGGACGCCGCTGATTCCCGATTTGCTGCTCCGTCAACGGAACCACCGGCTCTAGCGTATTAAGTCTGGAGCCGGACTGGTGAGCGAGGGCTGGGTCCGAGCCGTAACTGCCGGGACGGGCGTTTGTTCGGATCTCATCAGCGGCCAGAAAACACTGTATCATCACTCGCGCGATACGCGTTGGCGCTTCTAGTCACCGCGATCGCGCTCGTCGCCACCCTGATTCTGCGCCGCGACGGACCCACGCCGAGCTTTCTTTTCTTCGTGCCGGCAGTGGCGATTTCAGCCTGGTACGGTGGACCCGGCCCTGCAGCATTGGCAACGATCCTGTCACTGCTGCTGATCGATCTGAACTTTCTGGCGCCCGGCGGCTCGCTCCGGATCGACCGCGTCGAGGCCCTCGAGATCATCGCGTTCATCATCGTCGCGGCCACAGTGACGACGACGATGCAAGCGTTGCAGCGGGCGCGGAAGTTGGCCGAGTCACGCGCGTCCGAGCTCAAGCGCCTCAACGAAGAAGTTGGGCGCAGCTACGACGCCGAGCGGCAGAGACGTCATGTCGCGGAGCTGCTGGCTCAGGCGCGGGAGGAAGTGCTCGGCGTCGTCGCGCACGATCTCCGGAACCCGCTCAACCTCATCATCACCAGCACTGACCTGCTGCTCGAGGAGAATCTCGACCGGCCGCGGCGAAGGGAATTGCTGGACGTAGCGCTTCGGGCGGGCAGGCAGATGAACCGGCTGATCGGCGATCTGCTGGACACCGTGCGCATTCACGCGGGCAAGTTCAAGCTCGACCTCGAAGAGGTAGAGGTCGCCATGATCTTCCATCAGGCGGAAGAGACGTTCCGCCCGATCGCGGAAAAGCGCGGGATATGTTTCGAAGCCATTCCTCCAGACGATGGGGTCGCCGTTCGCGCGGATCCTTTCCGTGTCTCGCAGATCGTGGGAAACATCGTGGGCAACGCGCTCAAGTTCACTCCGGAGCATGGGAACGTGACGATGCGCGCGGTTGCGAACGGCAATCACGTCGCGATTCACGTCGCCGACACGGGACCCGGAATCGCACCCGCCGACATCAAGCAGCTGTTCGACGATTTCTGGCAAGCGCGCAACGACGATCACCGTGGAGTCGGGCTCGGCCTCGCGATCGCGAAGGGAGTCGTCGAAGCACACGGGGGGAAGATTTGGTGCGACAGCATGCTGGGTGCCGGAAGCACTTTTTCTTTTACGCTTCCTCGGGCGATTACGAATTCGCAACTCTAATTGGTACGGATGCTCCACACATCAAATCGAGGTTTCTAAACTGCGAGAAGAGCTAGGTAGGGGGTGCGAGGTACTGGGTGCGAGGTAGGAGGTAGAAGCGCCATGTGGTGCGCGTTACCTCATACCTCGATCCTAGTACCTCCAACCTCCCACCTAGCTCTTCTCGCTATTGGTTTCCCCTAGGCCCGCATCATCCAACCGGACCGGCTTGACCCGTCGCCCCCAAGGGATACCTTGGATCATGTCAGAGCCGAGATTCGTCGAAGGTGAGATTCGGGTCATCGGCAACTGCTGGTCGCCGCGCGTGCACGCGATCAAGGATTTTCTGACGCGAAGCAGAGTTCCTTGGATTGTCTGCCTGGGCGCCGCGTTGATTGCCGCCGCCACAACCTGTCGACCCAAGCCGGCGTCCGTCGAGGAGCTTTACACCACTCGCGTACTCGGACTCAGCTACCTCCAGCGAAACCAATTGCCGGAGGCTGAATCCGAGTTCAAGAAGCTCACCAAGCTTGCGCCCGACGATCCCCTCGGCTACGCGGACCTTGGACTCACCTATTTGCAAGCCGGCCGGTACGCCGAGGCGGAGAAGCAGCTACGCCGGGCGCGAGAGTTGGACCCAGCGAGCACCGACGTGGGGCTGGCGCTTGCGCGGCTCTACTCGCTGACGGGACGCCCTTCAGACGCGCGCGCGATGCTCGAGCGGCTCCGCCGCGATACTAGCGGAAACGCCCACGTGTTGTACGCGCTCGCCGAGCTCGAAGCGCAGCAGCCTGATACCGCCTCGGCTCGCAGGTACGAAGACCGACTGAGAGACGTGCTCACGGTCGCGCCGGCGAATCTCGCTGTGCGACTGAAGCTCGTGGCTGCACTTGCGCGTCGTGGTGAAGCCGACAGCGTCGTTCGGCAGCTCGAGGAAGTGCGGCGGATACCACCCGAGCCTCCAAAGGAGGCGAGGATCTACCTCGATAGCTCGATCCAGCTCCTCCGTGCGGGGAAGCTCGCGCAGGCGCGGACGACGCTCGACCACCTCTTCGGTTTGGTGGAAGTCACGGCGCCGTACCAGGCGTCGCTGGACGAAGTGAAATGGACTGAAGGTCCGATCCCCGGGCGTGCTGTGCTCAAGTTTGCCCCGAAGTCCTTCATTTCCGTCCGAGGAATACGAGAGCGAGCGACGGTCGACCTTGCGAAGTTCACGGATGTGACCGACGACGCGGGTCTCGCCAGCGTGGGGATCCATAAGGAGGCGGCTGCGCCAGAGCGACAGGGTGAGCCGACTGCTCTTGCCGTTGGCGATGTCGACGGCGACGGCACAGACGATTTATTCGTCTCGACATGGTCGCCGACACTGCGGAGATTCGTCGCGCATCTCTATCGCGTTCAGACCGGATTCGTCCGCGACGCCAGCGAACGCTCGGGAATCTCTCTTCCGCAGGGTGCCGCGTACGCCACCTTCGCGGACTACGACAACGACGGCTGGCTGGACCTCTTCGTGATCGGCGGTGAGGGACGCGGTCACCTTTTTCACAACCGCGGCGACGGCACCTTTGTGGACGTGACGACGAAAGCAGGAGTTGCTGACGTCAAGGGAGCGCGCAAGGGGATCTTCGCGGACCTCGATCACGACGGAGACCTGGACCTCCTTCTCGTCGGAAACGGTCAGCGCATGGTGTACCGCAACAATCTCGACGGGACCTTCACCGAGGCAACGGCAAGCTTCGGGCTGGCCGGCGCGGACGATTCGCGCGATGCAGTGGTCGGCGACTTCGATGGCGACGGACGCCTCGACGTGTTCGTTACCGACGTGCACGGGAGCGACGCGCTATTCCACAATGGGGGAGCACAGCGTTTTAGCGACGTAACGGCAACGAGTGGACTTACAAGGGGCGAGGGGTCGGGGCCTGCGGCGGTAGCGGATTATAACAACGACGGATTCCTCGATCTCTTCGTCGCGAGCGCGAATGGCGGAGAGCCGGCGCTCTGGCTCAATAAAGGAGACGGCACCTTTACCCGTGACAGCCGCTCGAGTGCCGCAATGCAGTCGCTCCGCAATTTGGCGGGGTTATCGGCGGCGTTCGTTGACTACGACAACGACGGCTGGCTCGACTTGGTGGTCGTGGGTACGTACCTGGTGACTATGCGCGGCGGGGTGCAGCAGGAGGCTCCCGCGCGCGGAAATGGCACTCCGGGCGTATTTCTCTTTCGAAACGACGGCACGGGCAAGTTTCTCGATCGGTCCACGTTGATTCCGGGTCCAGTGCGCGCGGCCGGTGCGTCCGCGATCGCCGTCTCGGATGTCGATGGCGATGGCGACGAAGATCTCCTGCTGATCGATGCCGCCGGCGCGCCGCGGCTACTGCGCAACGATTTCGGGAACAGCAACCTCGCGGTGAACGTGGAGCTGAAAGCCCTCCGCAACGGAAGCGGCAAGAATAACGCATTCGGCATCGGTGCGAGGCTGGAGCTACGAGCGGGTGAGATCTATCAGACGCGGATCGCCAGCGGGCGCGTGACGCACTTTGGCCTGGGGCCGCACCTCAAGGCTGACGTGCTCCGTGTGGAGTGGCCGAACGGCGTGCCTCAGACCATTTACTTCCCGGGCGGTGATCAGGACGTCGTCGAACGCGAAATGCTCAAGGGGTCGTGCGCGCTCGCGTACACGTGGGACGGGAAGCGCTTCCGGTTTGTGACCGACGCGATGTGGCGCAGCGCGTTGGGAATGCCGCTCGGCCTAATGGGCGGTTCGAGCGCATTCGCCCCCGCGGGCGCGTCGCAGGAGTACTTGCGCATTCCGGGAGATGCGCTGCAGCCGCGCGATGGACGCTACGTCCTCCAGCTCACCGAGGAGCTATGGGAGACGGCGTACGCCGACGAGGTCAAACTGCTCGCCGTCGACCACCCGGATTCGGTTGACGTGTTTGTGGACGAGCGTTTCGTGCCTCCAGGTGCGGTGAAGCTTCGCCTTTTCCAGATCGCGCAACGCGAGCTGCCACTCTCCGCAATCGATGAACGTGGCAACGACGTCCTGCCGGCGTTGCGTGAGAGCGACGACGTTTACGTCTCGAACTTCACGCCCACAAAATATCAGGGAGTGGTCGAGCCGCACGATCTCATTCTGGATCTCGGCGACGCCGCGGGCCGCCCCGACAGCTTTCTCTTCCTGCGTGGCTGGATCTATCCGACCGACGCCAGCATCAACGTCGCGCTTGGGCAGCAATCCACAATCAAGATAGCGTCGCCTTCTCTCGAGGTACGCGACGCGAGGGGCCGGTGGCGCACTGCGATCGCGAGCATCGGCTTTCCTTCCGGCAAGAATAAGACGATTGTCGTGGATCTGGCCGGGAAGTTTCCGACGGCTGATCATCACGTCCGCATTCGCACGAACATGCAGATCTACTGGGACCAGGCGTTCGTGTCTCGAGATTTCGCGAACGGCCAGGTAAAGACCACGTCACTCGCGCCCGTATCGGCCGATCTACACTTCCGCGGCTTCTCCCGCATGTATCGCAGGGGAGGTCGTTACGGGCCGTATTGGTTCGCTTACGACGACGTGGCGAAGGAGTCGCCCTGGCGACCAATCGAGGGCGCCTTCACCCGCTTCGGCGATATAT
>JBGQIT010000044.1:0-12036 GCA_041498575.1 Gemmatimonadaceae bacterium | reverse complement strand
TGCAGTACTACCTGGACGACATGCCGTATACGGAAATTACGCCCGGTGATATCAGCCATTTTGTGACCGGCGGCGAAGTGGTTGCCGTCGAGGTCTACCAGGACACCAACACGCCCGCGCAATACGCGCGCGCCGGAGCTTTCTGTACAACGATCGTACTCTGGACCCGGTTCAAGATCCGCAGTTAATGAGCTGAATGTTTTGGCTGAGACAAACAAGGACGCTGCTGCGTGCTGCCCGCTCCCCGCTTGTAGGCTTCGCGCTAATTACGCGGGACAGAGTTCTGTGGCCCGAGAGCAAAATCGTCGCTTTTGTCGGTCCCAGTCCCGGGGGGAGTTTCTTACTTCCGCTCCGTTTCGCGAAACCGAAAGGTTGTCCGAGGCAAAGGCATGACCCAACCCGCCGATCTCGGCAGCGACTTCCTCAGGCTTTCGCGAAATGCACCGAGATCCGTGGCGATACTCACTTGAACCGGAAGCGTCTGTGATCGAAAGAAATCTTCCCAGTGTCCGACGATTACCTGTGAGGGCTTGAGCACGGCCAGCAGGCTGTCGGGCGTATTTGCAACGTTCGACGATGTCGCCGCACACAGCACCGCCACATCAACTGCGCGTTCGGCGAGAACATCGACCGGTGGAAACCCAAGTGGTGGCTCGCTCGGCGCGTCCTGAAAATAGATTCTGAAGACCGGCTCTCGAGTGCCATTGGACAGGATGTCAATCAAATACGCGTATGGCTCCCCCAGTTTCCATTCGGCGGCGGTGCGGGGTAGGCTGTCCAGGTCGACATCGACTGAGCCCGCGGTAAACGTGTAGCTTTCCTTCCACTCGCGGTAAGTTGGCGCGTGACCGGCGAGAATGGCCATGAATCGAAACGCGCTGTCCTCGGTGTAGTACCAGACACCTCTCCGCTCGGGTCTTCCCGCGGCTGCAACAGGAATGGCCACGACCCGCTGCCCGCCATTGGATCGCAAGGTCGAGTCGCCCATCAGCATGTGACGAACGGAAGGGCTGCCGTAAATCCTGGATGTGGTGGCGCGCCTGGTCGCGATGTAGGGTATATCCATCAGGTGATCGTAGTGGCCATGGCCAACCAGGATTGCAGTGGCTCGATCTGCAGTCTTGGGAAGCAGCTTTTCAATGGCGAGCGTGTCAGCCGCGATGCGCGGTGTACTGCGCAGGAATCGAATCAGTCGCGGCATCACCATCCCGAGGTCAGGATTGCTGAAAAACGGCGCGGTCAAAAGCACATGACGCTGGTGCTCGATCAACAAGCCGGAGACTCCCAGGTAAGTCATGCTGATCACACGCTCAGAATCGCCGCAGTCGGCGGAGTCGCACCCGACCGCGTGTGGCCGCGACTCTAGTTGCCTGTAGATGGTGATTGGCGGGCGGAATGACGGGCGGCATCCCACCAGTACAAGCAGCGCGATGAAAGCAGAATTTGTCAGGCGCATGGGACTGTCTGCGACCCAGCCCTAAAACAACCTGCGACTCAGTCTAATCCGAGGCAGCGCAAAAGCTCCTGGAATCGCGGATCACTGCTGATCCGATCGTAGAGTGGTACTCTGATTCCAAAGCCGAGTGTGCAGTCGCGAGCCGAACAGGCTTTCCCCAGCCATTCGAAAGCAGCATCTGTGTCATCCAGGTTGGCATAAATCCACGAGATCATGGTCGGGCCGACGTATGCTTGCGTCGAGCGCTCGAGCAGTTCGGCGAGCACACTTTCCGCGGCAGCGCGATCACCGCCCATCGCGTAAACAACAGCCAGAAGCGCACGCAACAAATTGACATCCGGCGAGAGCGACACACCTCGTTCCGCATGTGTGATCGCTTCCTTGTACATCCCTTTTGCGGCGTATGAGAGAGTCAGAGCCAGCAAGCCCAGGAATGATGCGGGATCCCGCTCGAGGGTTCGTCCGCATTCGGTAATTGCCTGGTCGTACTGTCGTGCGTGGTACGACACGAGCGCCGCTATCCCATTGGTAGCCGGAGACAACGGCTCGAGCTCCTGCGCGAGGCGCGCGGCCTCCGATGCCTCGCGCTGTCTATCGACGGTACTAAGAAGCCAGGCATAAAAACTGTGCGCGAGTGCGTAGCGTGGGTTCAGATCAATCGCGTGAAGAAGGGAAGACTCTGCCGCTTCCCAGTCCCAGTTCAGGAGCTGAACGAAGCCGAGGGAAGTGCGCGACTCGGCGAGGTCGGGGGCTAACTCTACCGCGCGCATTGCTGCTGCGAGCGCCTTGGGTAGGACCTCGGAAGACGGAAGGAAACCCCATAGCCCGGGCACGTTGTACGCATCGGCAAGCCCGCAATAGGCGAGCGCGTAGTCCGGATCCTTGACGAGCGCGTTCTCGTAATGATGAATTGCCTTCTCGAGCATCCCCGTCATGTTCCATCGATGCCAGCAATGCCGGCCCCGCAAGTACAGCTCGTACGCCTCAACGTTCTCGGTGTGCCGTAATCCGAGAGCTTGATGCTGCGCGGTGGTGAGTTTGACCTTTAGCTGACTGACAATGTTTCGGGCGATCTCGTCCTGGATTTCAAAAACGTCCTCAACCTCTCGGTCGTACTGTTCGGACCACATCTGATATCCGTCGCTCGCATTGACGAGTTGGGCGCCAATGCGCACACGCTGGCCCATGCGACGCACACTCCCAGCAAGGATGGTCTTCACATGCAGGAGTTGGCCGATTTCGGTGACGCCTAGTGACTTCCCCTTGAGCGCGAAAGTGGATGTACGCGCGGCTACCTTGAGAGTAGGAATTCGCGAAAGCGCGTTGAGAATCTCTTCCGTCACTCCGTCCGAGAAGTATTCGTTGTCTGGATTGGCGCTCATGTTCGCGAACGGCAGAACACCTATCGAAGGTTGATCCGTTTCCTGAAGTTTGGCGCCGGTGTGGCTCGTGCGATACACGGGCGGTTCCGACGGACCGGGAAGAACATTGCTTCCACCAGTACTCGACGCGGTCGACTGACGTGGATCTGTCGCCGCTGCATTGGAGAGCGCCCGAACAAGATCCTCTGCGCGCCCAAAACGTTCCTCCGGATTCCGCGCCAGCATTTTGTTGACTACGGCGTCGAGCCAGACAGGAACATCTTTCCGAAGGCTCGAAGGCGGCGGAGGTGGCTCGGTGAATCGCTTGACGAACCCTTCTTTCCCCGCGAACGGAGGCTTCCCGGTCAACATCTCGTATAGAACGCACCCGAGGCCGTAGATGTCGGTACGGCCATCGAGCTGACGATCTCCCAACAGCTGCTCGGGACTCATATAGGCCGGGGTACCGGGTCCACCCATGCCGGTGCGCGTCAACTGTTGCACTCCGGCTACGTCGATTGCGCGTGCGATGCCGAAGTCGGCAACGATGGCGTGACCACCTGAGAGCAGAATATTCTCGGGCTTAATGTCGCGGTGGATGATGCCCTGACTATGAGCATAGGACAGAGCATCCGCGGCTTCGCAAGAGATCCGAATGGCCGCCTCCAACGGCATTTGGCGCTCGCGGCTCATCCTCGCCCGTAACGTCTCCCCGCTGACGTAAGGCATCAGATAATAGAGCAGCGCTTCCACGTGACCTGAGTCGTGGAGAGGCAGGATATTGGGATGCTGCAGTCGCGCCAGCATCCGAATTTCCCGGATGAACCGTAGTTCGCCTGTGTCGGAGCTTGGATCGGCGTTCAGAACCTTGACCGCCACCTGGCGGTCGTGCCTGGCGTCGTTTGCCAGATAGACTGTGGCAAACGCGCCCTGTCCGATCTCTCGCCCGATTTCGTATCGTCCGGCGAGCGCGGCGCGGAGAGGGCCGATAGGGTCGTGGGGAGTCGGCGGGCTCGTCACGCGGACTCCTCGAGCAGTCCGCTCGGATCTGGACTCAGGGCATGGGCCTCGAATCGGCACCACGAATTTGCCATGGACGCCTACTGACAGGGGCCCAAACATAGGTCGTCAGTACAGCAATTGCCAGAGTCCGATGGTGGCCCTCGGCCCGTTTCGGTCGCGGTTAGCGCAACGGAAGCGAGAGAAACGACGTTACGGTCTTGTGAGAGTACGAGAAGGGATCTGCCTCCCGACCAGCCCTCCAATCGCGCCGGTAATGGCGCCCGCGATCGGGCCGACAAGAAGGTGAGAGTAGGCGGAGTCGAAGGTGTTGGCGATTCCGAACGCCGTCGCGTCGGTCCAGCCGCTCTCCCGGAATTCCGACCAGGTCGACACGTAGCTTACCGACGGAATGGGAACAAACGACAGCGCCAGGCCGACGGCGACGAGGATCAGCATGCAGACTATCGCCGCCCAGCTTCCTGCCGTCGCCGCGGCGCCCACCGATGCACCCCTTCTGCCGGCGACGTAGCCCGCCACTGTCCAGAGGAGAAATGTGCCGACCATGAAGACAAGCGCCGTGATTCCCGTTACGAGCTCCTCGGTAGGCACGAAGCTCTCGATGAAGAGATGAATGATCTGAACAGCGGCCGTCACCAGACCGAATGACGTGCCAATGGAAAGAGCTACCGCGCGATCACCACTGACCGAAGTCATCCACATCACAACCGCGAAATAAACGGCGAGCACGATCAGCGGTTTGGCGATGAACGAAACGCTTCCCGGCATGGCGAGGAGCTGCCGGTACGACGAGACCCGAATCGCGATCAGCGCGACGTTCAGGACGATGGCGGCGAGCGCAAGACGACGGATTGGAATCATGATCGACAAGAAGATGGGTAGGCAAAGATTGGCGCGCCTGTTTGGAGCATTGACGCGCTCTCGAGACCTCAACATCCTAATTATCCCAAAACCTTCAGGAGAAATATGCGCTTTCGCTCGCCGAACTGGCTTTTCCTGCTATGCATCCTGGCGTCGCCGGCGGTGGCGCAGGACAGCACAATCACATTGTGGACGCGCGAAGTTCTGAACTCCTCGAAGCTCAACGAACAGCGCACCATTTACGTGGCCACGCCGGACGGTTATCGGACAGGGACGAACCGCTATCCAGTGCTCGTCATTCTGGACGCCGACGATCGACCCCAGTTCAACCTCGCTCTCGCGAATACGGCTTTTCTGGCGAATCGCGGCGCAATTCCAAGCTTAATCGTTGTCGGAATTACCAACGGGAAGGATCGAACCCACGACATGACGCCGATGACGGGTCCGGCACACGCGAAAGACTTTCCAACGGCTGGCGGAGCGGCGGCGTTCTCCGATTTCATCGTCGACGAGGTCGTTCCGCTCGTTCGAGCGAAGTATCGAACGCTGCCCACAACGATATTGGCGGGACACTCTTTCGGGGGATTGGTCGCGCTCGAAGTCGCGGCGAACAGACCTGGCGCGTTCAGCGGCGTGATTGCGATGAGTCCGTCGCTCTGGTGGAACGACTCGAATTTGGTCGTTGCTTATTCCGACGCAATTGCCAAAGCGGCAAAGGGAGAGCGCATGTTCGTCACCAGCGGTGGTCTCGAACCAGATATCGATCGGACGACGACGCACTTCTCCCAACGCCTGGATTCGCTCAAGCCGTCGCTCACTCCGTTCGGGCACCAACGCTATCCTGAAGACTCGCACAACATGACGCCGGCTCCGAGTCTCGTCGACGGCCTGCGATTCGTGTTCGAGCCCATCTCAGTCGCGAAGCTGCCCATTTCGATGCTGGGCCCCGGTACCGACTCAGCGATGGCGATGAACGCGTTTGTCGAGTCGAGGCGGCGCTACGCGATGGGTGCTCGATCCCTGGGGCTCGACGAGCGTTTTCCAGAGTCGGAAACCAATCAATTCGGCTACGGCGCGTTGCAGTTCCTGAAAAAACCCGCGTTCGCCGTCTGGGTGTTCCGCCAGAATGTGGACGCTTATCCCGAATCAGCGAACGTTTACGACAGTCTGGGAGACGGGCTCGTGGCGATGGGAGATACGACCGCGGCGATCGCGCAGTTCAGGCGCGCGGTTGATCTCGCGACACGCACCAAGCACCCCGTGCTGGAAGAGAGCAAGAGGAAGCTCAAGGCACTCGAGGAAAGTCGCGGGAAGTCAAGAGGAAAGTGAGAGCGAAAACGCTTAAGCTGCGGTTGACGACTCTGCGTCACCAAAGACTGATAGAGGAGGAGGGCGAACGGGATGGCGCAGAGCGTTGAACAAGTTCAGCGTGCTTTCACGGCCTACACCGTTGAGCGAGAGCTGGGTCGCGGTGGGATGGCCACCGTTTATCTCGCCCACGATAAGAAACACGATCGCAAAGTCGCCATAAAGATTCTGCACGCCGAGCTAGCCGCGGTACTCGGCGCCGAGAGATTCCTCCAGGAGATAAGAGTTACCGCAAACCTCCAGCACCCACACATCCTGGGGCTGATCGATTCGGGAATAATCGGCGAGGAGGCTGGCGATCTGAAGGGAAGGCCGTACTACGTGATGCCGTTCGTGGACGGCGAGTCACTTCGCCAGCGCCTCGACAAGGAGCAACAGCTTCCGGTCTCCGACTCGGTCCGAATCGCAACTGAAGTCGCGAGCGCTCTCGACTACGCCCACAGGCACGGCGTCGTGCATCGGGACATCAAGCCCGAGAACATTTTACTGCACGACGGAAGTGCAATCGTTGCGGATTTCGGGATTGCGTTGGCTCTGACGCAAGCTGGTGGCGCTCGAATCACTGAGTCGGGTGTCTCGCTGGGAACTCCGATCTACATGAGTCCGGAGCAAGCAGCGGGAGAACGGGCAATCACGGCTCGGAGCGACATCTATTCGCTCGGTGCCGTGACGTACGAGATGCTCTCGGGCGAGCCGCCATTTAATGGGCCCACCGTGCAGGCTGTAGTTGCGAGAGTGATGACCGAGGAACCACGCTCGTTGACGACTCAGCGACGGAACGTGCCTCCGCATGTTGCGGCTACGGTGTCTCGCGCCCTCGAAAAAGTCCCCGCAGATCGCTTCGCCTCCGCTCACGAGTTCGCGGAAGCCTTGAACAATTCTTCGGCCGCGCTCTCCCCAACATCGGCGAGAATCGGACGAGATCCGTCGAATCGTCGCGTACGGCGAATGCTGTACGGCGCCACCGGATTGGCGATTCTGGCGACGGCTGTGGCGGTCTGGGGTTGGATGCGCCCCGGAGGATCGAACCGGTTGGTGCGGTATAGCCTGGGGTTGGATTCGACGGAGGGGTTGGTTCAAGGCAAAGGCTGGTCGGACCGGCTCGCAATCTCACCTGATGGATCGCTGCTGGCATACCTCGGCGGACCACACGGCCAAATTCTGATACGACCACGAAATCAATTGCATGCCATTGCGATCCCAGGAACCGAAGGCGCGAGCACACCGTTCTTCTCGCCGGACGGCCAGCATGTAGGGTTCGTCGTCGGCGGCAAAACCCTTGAGGTCATGGCGCTCAACGGCGGCGCACCAATCATTGTGACTGATTCAATTGTAGGAGTGGGCGGCGACTCGTGGGGACCGGACGGTATCTACGCCGACGCCGTCGGCCCTCTTGGTCTCCTCCGCATCGAAGCGAAGCCCGGGGCAGTGCCCAGGTCGTTTACCGTGCTCGATACGGCTAGAGGCGAGATTGATCACAGCTTGCCCGACGTCCTGCCCAACGGAAAAGGCGTGCTCTTCACCGTCACGTTTGCTGCAAAGAGCGCGGCAAGTGGCGGAAGTTTGTACTCCATCGCCGTGGCCGACATCCCCTCGGGGAAACATCGTGTGATCGTGAACGACGCGGTGCGCCCGCGCTACGCGGCTCCCGGCCACCTTCTCTACGTGACGACGAATGGAACATTGATGATCGCGCCCTTCGATCAGAATTCGAAGAAGATTACGGGTGAGCCGACGGCGCTGATCGAAGGCATGCAGATCGGGATTGGAGGCTCGGCCGATGTCGCGGTTTCAGAGGAGGGGACATTGGTTTACGCAACTAGCGCGGCACAGGGCAATCAGGAGCTCGTGTGGGTAACGCGCGACGGCAAGGCACAGTCCGTCGATCCTGATTGGCAGGGCGGCGACTTCACGTTCCCGGCCCTCTCGCCTGACGGGAAGCGGCTCGCGATCACCAGGACCCGCGGTGGCCAGCCGGGTGATATCTGGGTCAAGCAGCTAGACCGAGGCTCGAGCATCAAGTTGACGGTCGATGGAAAGGATAACTATGGCTCCGGGTGGACACCCGACGGCAGATCGGTGACGTTCTCCTCGTACTTCGCAACAGGCGTTCTGTGGACCAAACTGGCCGATGGCAGCGCAAAGGCAGTGATGCAGCTCCACGAGAAGTGGGACTTGTACAATCCGCGTTGGTCTCCCGACGGGAAATGGCTGATCTTCCAAACCGACGTTGGATCCCCCGGCCGGGCTGACATTCTCGGGATCCGGCCGGGGGTAGATTCAACGCCGGTACCGGTCGTGGCGACCAAATCCAGCGACATGTCTCCAGCCATTTCACCGAATGGGCGATGGCTGGCGTATACATCGGATGAGAGCGGTCAGTTTGAGATCTACGTGGTGCCGTTCCCAAACACGAGCGCGGCAAAGTGGGCGGTCTCGACGCGCGGGGGGACCGAGCCGCTCTGGTCCCATAACGGGAATGAGTTGTTCTACCGCAACCGCTCCGGGGAACTCGTCGCGGTCGAGGTGAAAACTATTCCGACATTCTCGGTGGGCCGCTCAACGCCACTCTTTCCGGCCGGTGGGTTCGCCTCCATGGAATGGGGGGTAAAGTATGCCGTGGCCCCCGATGACAGGCGCTTCCTCATGATTCGGCCGCTAGCGACTGGCACGCCCGACCGCCTGATCGTCGTCGAGAATTGGTTGGAGGAGATCAAGGCGAAGAAGTGAACGAAGGGGTGTTCGTAGCACCACCCGAAAAGCTCCTGGCTAAGCTGCTGGAGAGCCTTGAGCCCCCTGCTTCGGTATTCTCGAACTCGAGGTCAGCGTTCGCGCAACCAGGAATTGATCGAGTCCGCTGCGTCCCGTCCCTCTCGAATCGCCCAAACGATCAGCGACGCTCCCCGGTGCGCATCGCCGGCGGCGAAAACCCCGGGCACACTGGTGCGATGCGCGCGATCGGTCGCGATGTTTCCACGACCATCCAGCTCGACGGCGAGATCAACGAGCAATTTGTTCTTCACGGGCCCTGTAAACCCCATCGCCAGCAGCACGAGATCCGCCTCGAGCTCGAACTCGGTCCCCGGCATTCGCGCGAAGTCGGTGCGGCCGTCGGCGAATACCTGCCGCTCCAGCCGCGCGGCGTGAAGGCGCTGCACTCTGCCGTTCTCGCCGGAGAACGCAGTGGTGGCGACGCTCCAATCGCGATCGCATCCCTCTTCGTGTGCGTGTGACGTGCGCAGCTGCATCGGCCACAGCGGCCAGGGCGTCGTCGCCGCGCGACCGACGGGCGGCTGCGGCAGAAGCTCGAACTGCCTGACGCTGCGTGCTCCCTGACGAACGCACGTGCCCGCGCAATCGGACCCGGTGTCACCGCCGCCGATGATCACGACGCTCCTATCGCGGGCTTCGTCTACTCCTCCGAGTTCCTGACCTTCGAGCCGGCGATTCTGCGACGTCAGAAAATCCATTGCGAGGTGCACTCCCGCGAGCTCCCGGCCGGGAACGTCGAGATCGCGCGCCCTACCCGCTCCCGTCGAAATACATACGGCATCGAACTCCTCGCGTAACTCTTCAGCAGCGATGTCCTCGCCGACGTCGATCCCCGTGCGGAATTGCACTCCCTCCGCCTCCAGTTGGCCAAGACGGAGGTCGAGCACCGACTTCTCCAGTTTGAACTCGGGAATTCCGTAGCGAAGCAGTCCGCCAACGCGCTCGTCCCGCTCGAACACCACAACTGCGTGTCCAGCTCGGCGGAGCTGCTGGGCCGCGGCAAGGCCCGCGGGTCCCGATCCGATCACCGCGACTTTGAACCCGGAGACTCTCCGCGGCGGACGCGGCACAACCCACCCTTCATTGAACCCGCGGTCTGCAATCGTCTGTTCGATGTGCCGGATGGCGACGGGCTCGTTCACCAGACCGAGCACGCAGGCCGACTCACAAGGTGCGGGACAAAGGCGACCGGTAAGCTCCGGGAAATTGTTTGTCGCGTGCAGCGACTCGAGCGCGTCGCGCCATTCGCCGCGCTGTACGAGCCCGTTCCATTCGGGGATGACGTTCCGAACGGGACAACCGGAATCTCCCTGGCAGAACGGGACTCCGCAGTCCATGCAGCGCGCCGCCTGAGTGCGCACGGCATCCTCTGGAACCGGACCATAGAACTCGCGCCAGTGACGCACGCGATCTTCCACCGCCTGACGCCCCGGCGTCGCGCGCCGCAGTGTGAGAAACGCTTTCGGATCAGCCATGACGTGCCTCTCCGATCACGAATCCGCGCCGCGCCGCCGGGATCGCGTTCGCAGCATCTGCTTCCGCTTTACGCTCGAGCGCCTTGCGGTACTCGGTTGGCACGACGGCGACGAAGAGCCGTTGCGCCCGGTCCCATCGCCCGAGCTCACGTTTCGCGCGCCCGCTGCCCGTGTACCGCGCGTGCTGCTCCACCAGCCGCCGCAAAAGCGCGAGCTCGCCCGAGTCAGTCACGTGCGCGAGCTCCACCAACCCCTTGTTGCACCGCTGCTCCAGCTCCTCGAACTCGTCGAGCACGAACGCGACGCCGCCGCTCATTCCCGCGGCGAAGTTCCTGCCGGTGCGACCGAGCACGACGACCGTCCCGCCCGTCATGTACTCACAGCCGTGATCGCCGACTCCTTCCACCACCGCGATTGCCCCGCTGTTGCGCACCGCGAATCGCTCGCCCGCGACGCCGGCGAAATAAGCTTCACCCGACGTCGCGCCGTATAGAACCGTGTTGCCGACGAGAACCGTCTGGTCAGGAATGAACTGCGCCGCCCGCGGATGACGCACGATCAGGCGTCCGCCGGAGAGTCCCTTGCCGACGTAGTCGTTCGCCTCTCCTTCCAGCTCCATCGAGAGCCCGCGCGCCAGGAATGCTCCGAAGCTCTGGCCCGCCGATCCATTGAACTTCAACGAGATGGTTTCGTCAGGCAGGCCGGTGTTGCCGTACCGGCGCGCGATCTCGCCCGAGAGCGTCGCGCCGACAGCGCGATCGGCATTGGTGATCGCCAGCGTCGCCTTCACCTTTTCACCGTTCTCCAGTGCGGGCTGGGCTAGCTCGACGAGCCTCCTGTTCAACCTTCCTTCGTCCTCCGACTGGTTCAGCCGCAACCTGACGTGCCGGCGTACAACGCGGTCGGCGCGCGTGCGCGTCGCCGGCGACGCCAGATGCAGGAGCGCGGAGAGATCGAGCGTGTTCGCTTTGGCATGATCCGAAAACGGCAAGGCCCGCAGCATGTCGGCGCGGCCGATCATCTCGTCCATCGTGCGGAAGCCGAGTTGCGCCATCAGCTCGCGCACTTCCTCGGCGATGAAGAAGAAGTAGTTCACCACGTGTTCTGGTTGCCCGCTGAATCTTGCGCGCAGCTCCGGATCCTGCGTCGCGATGCCGACTGGACACGTGTTGAGATGACACTTCCTCATCATCACACAGCCTTCGACGATCAGCGGCGCGGTCGCGAACCCGAATTCGTCGGCTCCCAGCAGCGCCCCCACGACGACATCGCGCCCGGTCTTGAGCTGGCCGTCCGTCTGCAACCGCACGCGCCCGCGCAGACCGTTGATCACGAGCGTCTGCTGCGTCTCGGCGAGCCCAAGCTCCCACGGACTCCCCGCGCGCATGATACTAGAGAGCGGGGAAGCACCGGTGCCACCCGAGTCGCCCGAAATCAGAATCAGATCCGCGCGCGCCTTTGCCACGCCCGCGGCGACGGTTCCCACTCCCGCCTCGGCGACCAGCTTCACCGAAACCGCCGCCTTCGGAGCGATTTCCTTTAGATCGTAGATAAGCTGCGCCAGATCTTCAATCGAGTAGATGTCGTGATGTGGCGGAGGCGAGATGAGTGTCACGCCGGGCACCGAGTGCCGTGTCTTCGCGATGATCGCGTCGACCTTGTGACCCGGGAGCTGTCCACCTTCGCCGGGCTTCGCCCCCTGCGCGATCTTGATCTGCAGCTC
>JBGQIT010000043.1:0-12060 GCA_041498575.1 Gemmatimonadaceae bacterium | reverse complement strand
TGAAGATCGGCACCTGACTCTCGGTGACGCTGGCCGTGCCGCTGAAGTGACGGTACGTGGGCGTCGTCACCCTGAATGATCCACCCCATTGATCCTTCTCCGGCGGCGGCACTATGAATGCCGCTGTATCGATCACGACGATAGATGTTCCGATAGATCGCTGAACCGTCAAGCCGGAGTAGAGGGCGGGATCAAATGCGAAGTAGGCGTGGGTGACAGCTCCACTCAGATTCCATCCGCCGCGAAGCGTCGCGCTCGGAAGGATTTGCTCGCTGGTCTCGGCCAAACCGTGACTGCCACGAACGTTATTCCAGATCCGGCCCAAACCGAAAAACGACCCGTAGGTCTGCACCAAGGCTCCCTGAGCTCCATAGAAGCTGAGGCGGTTGAACGCCCTCGCCTCGATGATGCCGGTTCGATTCACGAAACCCGCGGCGGCTTTGAAACCAGGATCGAGCGACCTGAGGGTATAGTGAAAGCCCCAGGCGCGGCCCGTTCGATCCCAGTCTGCCTGGTATAGCGATCCATTCCGGCGGCTGCGCAGGCTGTCCGTCCAGGATTCGGCAGCCTGGAACTGCGCGAAATAGAGCTTCGAGTGATAGAAACGGAAATCACCGGCCGCGACACGCGAAAAGTTCGCGCCGTCCTCACGAGTAGTGAGTACCGCACCAAGCGTGTTGCTAGATCCGTAATCGTATCGAATCCGCGAGACCCCGAATAATGGGGAGTGATTGCCCGCCCAGGAGTACTGCCGATCGTCGGCCACGATCATCGACGCGATGTTGGTCCCACCGAGTTTTCCGGCGAGCTTGAGCCCACCCAGCGGCGCAACGATCTGTCGAGTGTAAATCAATTGGTTGGGAGAATCGAACAGCTCGAGCCCGTCGAGAAAGAATGGCCGCTTCTCTGGATAGAAGAGTGCGAATCGCTCGTTGAGAAGCACCTGCCCCACGTCAGCTTCGACCTGGGAGAAATCAGGATTGATGGTCGCATTGAGGGTGAGATTCTGCCTGATTCCCCATCGTACGTCGCCGCCGAGGTCGGCCTTCTTCTGATAGTCCCGGCCGTTGCCGAGCGTCGGTGATCGATCCGCATGCGCGGTCGCTGTCGGTGTCGCTTCGAGAACGAGCCCGCGCTTCATGTCGTGCAGTCCACCGAGTGTTCCCGACTGCGCGAGGAAGTTTGCATTGGCACGAATGGCCGGCGCCCACGTGTCCTGAAAGCCCGAGTGCTGCACCCGCCGGAGGATGTGAATCCCCCAGCTTTGAACCTTCGCGTCTTGATACCGAAGACTCTTGAACGGAATCCGCACCTCGACCTCGTACCCGCCCTCGACCAAGCGACCCTTCGACTCGAAGAAGTAGTCAGGATTGAGATCAACGCTTCCCTCGAGCGGATTGATGTTTCGAAATCCGCCACCGGTTGCAGAGGGACCTCCCGCACCACCGGCGAACTGTGCGCTTCGCGTTCCGTCCTGCTGAACGCCGTACGGATTCACGCCAAATAGAAACGCGATCTGACGCGCGTTGTCGGTATCGAGCAGGATCTGGATCTGATCCTCACTGTCGATGTTGTCGCGGTTGGCGTGCGTCGCGCGCACGACGTTGCCGTGTATCTCTCGAGCGCGAATCCCGAAGTAGATAGCATCGGCCGAGTACCACACCAGAACTTCGGTGGGTTCGTCGGCAGGACGCCCATCCACTGGCTGGTACTGTGAAAAACCAGTGAGCCGAGCAGCTCGGCGCCATACCATCTCGTCGAGGGTGCCATCGATATTGGCGGCTGTATCGATTCTTGGGATGTCAACGTGCGTGCGGTTGGCGCGCCCGTCGTATATGAGCGATGAGTCCTGAAGTGCTGTGACCGCAAGCAATAACGTGAGGAACATGCGGCTAGAATCTATCCCCGCTTGAGTTTTCCGCACGACAGCGACATCAAGCGCAACCAACTACACCGGCGCCAGACAGGTGCCCGATCGTGGGGGTGCTGCGACGTGGCACCCGAATTGAACTATCACTCGCGTCTCTTTCAGCGAGGTCTATACATGAAGATGTCAAATACACAGCGGCTGCACGTACTTATCGCACTCATCGTGCTCGGCTCCGTGGGAGCAAGCGCGTGCGCGAGCCTGAACAAGAAGGAGGAGGGAGCGATAATCGGCGCGGCAGCTGGTGGTGCCGTGGGTGGCGTCATCGGCAACCAGACAGGTTCGACAGCAAGAGGAGCAATAATCGGCGCCGTAGTCGGCGGTGCGGCCGGTGCCATCATCGGACACCAGATGGATCAGCAGGCGAAGGAGCTGAGCCAGAACATCCCGGGCGCAACCGTCGCGCGTGTTGGCGAGGGGATCGCGGTGACCTTCGCTTCAGGCCTCCTCTTCGCATTCGACTCGGATCAGATTCTTCCGGCGGCGGGAACGAATCTGGGCGAGCTCGCGAAGAGTCTGCAAAAGTATCCCGAATCGCAGCTGCTCATCGTCGGGCACACCGACAACGTGGGCGATGTCTCCTACAATCAGCGTCTTTCTGAGCGCCGCTCAAATTCAGCGGCCGCGTACCTGGCGACGCAGGGAGTGGCGAGAACGCGCCTCGCGGCGACGGGCAAGGGAGAGTCAGAGCCGGTCGCGACCAACGAGTCCGATGCCGGGCGACAGCAGAATCGTCGTGTCGAAGTCGCGATTTACGCGAGCGAGGCTTACCGCCAGCGGCTTCTGAAGAGCAACACCGGCGATTAGCCGGTTCCGTTGGCTCGTTGATAGTTGCCCCGCCGGCCGCAAGCCGGCGGGGCAACTGGCTACGCCGATCGCTTTTTGCCCGCGAACATCAGCACTCCGCCAATCACGATGGCGGCGATGCCGAAAACAGGCGTCACCATACCGCGTTCCTGCGTAGTGACCTTGAGAGGCCCGACTTCGACTTCATTATGGCTTTTCGTATATGGTATTCCGCGCATCGCGACGACGATGACGCCGGCAACGACGAGAAGCACGCCGATCCAACCAAGTGGCCGCATGATCACTCCGCAATCAGGATCACATATGCTGCGGCACTCGGAGCTTCGCTGCAAGGCGTCGAGCTCCTTAATTCCTCATGCGTAACGCACCATATGATCTCAGCCGGCAACAGAGAAACGTTGCGATGAGACGAAGCCCTCAGTTGATTCACGGTCTCCTCTAGCACACAGTGGTCGGAGGACAGTTCCATGGAGCGAAGATCGTTTCTCAAGGGTGCGGGAGCCATCACTGTACTCGTCGCGGGTGGCGGAGTTTGGCGCGCCTACGATCAAGGTGTCTTCAGCATCGGGGAAGGCCCAGCTTACGAGCCGTGGCAAGATTGGCGCAATAACTCGCCCGACGGGCCCCTCGTGCTGGTGCGGGCTGCTATTCTCGCCGCCAGTCCACACAACACGCAACCCTGGCTGTTCAAGGTCACGAGCTCGCGGATCGAGTTGTATCTCGACACCGCGAGGAACGTCGGTGCGCTTGATCCGTATCTAAGGGAAGAACACATCGGGATCGGCTGTGCGCTCGAGAACTTGATGTTGGCCGCCGCTGCCAACGGCTATGCTCTTGTTTTGACGCTGGTTCCAGGAAAACTCAGGCCGATTGCTACTGGTACCGGGCCGAATCTGGTCGCGCGCATGGATCTCGCTGCGAGCAAGCGCGACGAGAGCGAGCTCTACGGTGCAATCCCACGGCGTCATACAAATCGCAGTCCCTATCAACCCGAGAAACCGATTCCCCCTCGCTTCATGGACGAGCTGGGCGGCCTGGGAAAAGACGAAGCAGGTGTCAGACTTTTCCTGCTCACTTCTGCTGCAGACAGGAAGAAGTTCACGGCAATAAGCTCTGCGGCAAACACCGAGCTCTATTCCGATCCAGAAGTAGAGCGAAGCAGCGAACGATGGGTTCGTACGAAGTGGGGCGACGTGCAGAAATATCGGGACGGACTCACGATCGATGCGTTCGGGTTGTCCCCGATCGCGACGGCCGTTTCCAAGATTATGCCTCTGTCGATGTTCAGACGGATTGCATCACGAACGCAGAAGACTGCTTACTCAGAGCTCATGCTGAGCGCACCGCTAATCGGCGTAATTGGAGTGCGCGACCGATACGATCAGGAAGACTGCATGCGCGCAGGGCGAATCTGGCAGCGTATTCATCTACTGGCGACAGCTCGTGGCCTGGCCGCTCGGCCTTCCAACGAGGCGGTGGAAATGATTGATCACGAGAGATCACGCGGCAAGGAGCCACGGCAGGCGGGTTTGTTCGCCGGAATCATAGGTGATACAACGTGGCAGCCGACCTTTGTTTTCTATATGGGCTATCCGATGCGAACATCACGGGCCAGCCCGCGACGGCCGATCGAGGATGTGGTTCTTTGACGGCCTGGAATCCTGAAGTCGCCGGCTGCAATTACTCTACTTGTGCACGAGCTTCCTATACGCGATGCGATGCGGTCTGTCCGCGTCCGCCCCCTTCCGCCTCTTGAAGTCCTCGGCGTACTCGCGGTAGCTCCCCTCAAACCACACTGTCTCCGAATTTCCCTCGAACGCCAGGATGTGCGTCGCGATTCGATCGAGAAACCACCGATCGTGTGAGATGATAACCGCGCATCCCGGGAAATCGACCAGTGCTTCCTCGAGCGCGCGCAACGTGTCGACGTCGAGATCGTTCGTTGGCTCGTCGAGCAGCAACAGGTTACCGCCCGACTTCAGAAGCTTCGCGAGATGAAGTCGGTTGCGCTCTCCTCCGGATAGATCCTTCACCATCTTCTGCTGATCCGGGCCCTTGAAGTTGAACTGAGCGAGGTAGGCCCGCGCCTGCATCTCGCGCTTTCCGACCTGGATGATGTCGTTGCCCTCGCTCACTTCCTTGTAGACTGTGTTCGCGTCGTTGAATTCGCGCGTCTGATCCAGGTAGGCGAGCTGCACCGTGTCTCCGATCGTCAGGGATCCACCGTCGGCTTTCTCTTTACCGGCAATCATCCTGAACAGCGTAGTCTTGCCCGCGCCGTTCGCGCCGATGATTCCAACGATCCCTCCGCGAGGAAGCGAGAACGAGAGATCGTCGAACAACACCTTGTCGCCATAGGCTTTCTTCAGGCCTTTCGCAATCACGACATCGTTCCCTAGGCGAGCCGGTGGCGGAATCACAATCTCGTTCTGCATCACTTTCTCGCCTTCGGCCGCGGTCGCCAGCTCCTCGTATTTCTGAATGCGCGCCTTGCTCTTGGTCTGCCGAGCGCGCGGCGACATGCGTACCCACTCGAGCTCGCGCTCCAATGACCTCTGCCGCGCCGACGCCTGCTTCTCTTCCGTTGCCAGTCGGGTGCGCTTTTGATCGAGCCACGAGCTGTAATTCCCCTCGTACGGGATTCCTGCTCCGCGATCGAGCTCGAGGATCCACCCAGCGACGTTGTCGAGGAAATACCGGTCGTGCGTTACCGCCACGACAGTTCCCGGAAACTCGGCCAGATATCTCTCCAGCCATGCCACCGACTCAGCGTCGAGATGGTTCGTCGGCTCGTCGAGGAGCAGCATATCCGGCTCCTCGAGCAGCGTCCTGCACAACGCGACGCGTCGCTTCTCGCCGCCCGAGAGCTTGTTCACATCGGCATCGGCGGGGGGAAGACGCAGCGCATCCATCGCGATCTCGATCTTTCGGTCCAACTCCCACGCGTTCACCGCGTCGATTTCTTCCTGCACCTTGGCCTGCTGATCGAGCAGCTTCGTCATCTGCTCGTCCGACATCGGCTCAGCGAATTTGTTGGATATCTCCTCGAACTTCTTGAGGAGATCGAGCGTCGGCTTCACGGCAACGTCGACGTTCTCCTTTACGTTCTTCGAAGGATCGAGCTGCGGTTCCTGCGACAGGTATCCAATGCTGGTGCCTTCGTGCGGCCACGCTTCGCCCTGAAAGTCATGATCCACACCCGCCATAATCCGTAGCAGTGAGGATTTGCCAGCGCCGTTGGCGCCGAGGACGCCGATCTTGGCGCCAGGATAGAAAGACAACCAGATCCCGCGCAGAATCTCCCGCGACGGCGGGACGACCTTGCGGAGGTCTTTCATTACATAAATGAATTGTGGGGGCATCTCTACAATTTACCGCTGCTGGCAATACTGAGGACTACGAACCAACTACTATTGCGGATCGCAGACTGATTGCGGATTAGGGGACTAACTTCGAACTGCGAACCAACTATGCGCCCGCAATAGTCCGCAGTTCGCAATAAGTCCTCAAACTCGCAGTTAGTTTCCCAATCCGCAGTTAGTCTGCGATCCGCAATAGCAGTTGGCCCTCGGTCCGCAGCTCTTATTTCGCCTCGCCGAGCATCGCATGATCATGGTCCATATGGTCGTCGTGCCAGATGGACTTGAGATCATTCCCGGCGAAGGTGTTGGCGTGCAACATCCACCCGAACGCCTGCGGAATGAAGCGGCCGTTCGCGGCATCGCACTCTTCCCTGGTCGCTACGCCGAGCGGACCGAAGACCGGACGTCCATCCTTGGTTTCGTACCAACGCTCCTTCGCGTTGCGATCGGGAATGCACCAGTTCACGTGCCGGTGCCAGCGTCCGACGCTGAGAGGAACGCGCTCATTGAGATCTTCCTCGGAAGTGCGCTTCGACGCTGTGTACATCGCTCCAATCAGGTGGAACTGCCCCTGGGCGTCTTTCCTATATAGAAGCGATGTTGGACGCGCGGGATCGAACCCCCACTGATTCCGAATCGCGTTCCACTTCTTCGTGAAATGATACTGCGGCTGATTCTTGATCTGGGGCGCGAACATCTTGTAGCCGTCTGCCTCGGCAACGCTCACATCCTGATACTTCGCGATCGCCTGCCGCAGCTCGTTGATCACATGAGCCGCCCGGACTGAATCAGCGCCTGTAAGCGGGCGGGGACTCGAGTAGGCCATGTGCTTCGCCATGGCGGTCATCTTCCAGTCGTCGCTCGCCGAGCTCATGTCCATCCCCGCCATGTCGGTCGAGGCGTGCGTCGAATGCGAGGCGGCTGATGTCGTGTCTGAATGCGAATGTTGAGCGTGGAGACGCCCCGGTATCGCAGACACCAGCATCGCGATGGCCGTCAACCGCAGTGGAGTCCGAAGCATGTTGTACCGCCGCCTAATGGTGAGAGGGGCCAAATTCACACAGCTATACCCACTGTTAGACGATCAGTACCAACCTCGGTTAACCCCCGAAATTCGCCAACAACCTGTTAAGGGCCTCGGATACGCGCTCATAAGGCAGTAGATGAATTTCATCCTCGCCCCAGGCGATGATCTCGCCGGGCGTGTTCCATGGTGCGTACGGCTTGTGCTCGCGTTTGAGCAGTACGAGTGATGGCTTCCGGAATGCCGATGCCGCGTGCGAGATGCTGGTGTCTGGCGTGAAGACCAAATCGGAAGTTCCCACCAGCGCAAACGCATCGCGCAGCCGCGGTGTCTGCACCGGTAGCCCGTTCACCGCGGTCGCCACTTCGTTCACACTCTCCCATTCGGAAGGAAGACCGATGACGATGATCGGCATGTTCGGCGCGAGTGCACGTGCGGCCTGCAGGGTCGCGATGAATTTGCCGTCAGGCCAGCGTCTCTTGGCTTCCGACGCTGAGAGGTTGACGAGCAGGCGTTTGGTGGCGCCTGTCACGGATCCCGCTGCACCGGTTGCGGCTTCCGCTGGTGGCGTCACCAGTTCCCGCGCTTCCCTCCACTGTTCCTCTGCCCGGGTACGTTCTTCGTCCGCCAGAAATATCTCCGGCTGCCAATCGACCGACTGTGGGTCGACACCGAATGGGATGGCAAGCTGCTTGGAGCCCTCCATGTAATGATCGACCCGATTCCATTCCGGCACGGACACGTTGTAGATCCGCGGCTTCCTGTCACCGCCGGCCCCGACACGGAAGCGCGCCCTGCCCGCGTACATGAGAAGTGGGGTCGAGGTAAAGATCGGTGGATTGTTGATCCTGCCATCAACCATCACCGTGTAGCGCTCACGCCTGAGCTTTTTCATCAGGTCGCTGTAGCTGCGAAAGGAATTGCGCTCGAGCAACAGCACTCTACCGACATATGGATTCCCCTCGAGCACGGGCGCGGTGGTCAACGTCGCGATAACATCCACTTTTCCACCCGGCAGGGCTGTGGCAATGTTGCGAATGAGCGACGTTGCCATGATCATGTCGCCGATGCGCTCGTAGCGAATGAACAGCACCCGGTAGCCGGCGCTC
Organism: Gemmatimonadaceae bacterium; assembly: GCA_041498575.1. Classification (GTDB taxonomy): domain Bacteria; phylum Gemmatimonadota; class Gemmatimonadetes; order Gemmatimonadales; family Gemmatimonadaceae; genus UBA4720. Next base: position 3,831 of record JBGQIT010000043.1, on the reverse strand, counting down.
GTCGCTGGTGGCAGCGCGGTCTCCTTCGCCCCTGGAAGCATCCAGCCGAGCAGACGCATCCAGAGCGTGCGCCACCCGATCTCAATCTTTCTTGGATCCACCGCTCAGGGGAAGCTCAAGGAGCTTTCGTGAAGGTTGTGGATCCCGCGTATGATAGACTTGAATCGCGTTTATCACGAACGGCTCCGGCAATCGGATACTGAGGAGCTCACGGATCGACTTCGCATCGAGCGATTGGTACAGGCTCAGAGTAGCATGTGGGCTAAAAGTGTACCGCGCGCGTGTGAACGGGAGTCCGCTCGTAACGATCCCGTCGTGGAGCACCCTCAGTGGCCCGTGGGAATCGATCGGCAGCACGATGATGTCCCTCTGCATGAATTTCTGTGGAGGCTGAAATGAGAGGGTGAGCGGCTCCGTAGCCTGGGTGATCGGCTCGAGCTTCTCCCGCATCTCTTCGACGCTCACCGAGGGGGGCATCGGACCCACGCCCGACGATCCAGTGAGGGTTATGTGTGGCGGTTTATAGCGCGACAACTTTGGATCGTAGCGCTCGTTGATCGCGCGCAGCTGGTCCGCGATATCGGGTGGCAGCTCCGCCAGAATGAAAATCCCATTCAGCGGCGGCAAGAACTACTCGAAGTGTAACCAGTGCACTGCATCAAAACTGAATCGAAAACAGGACTGGGTTGACTTGAATTTGCGATGATCGCTTTCCTTTTATGAGCTCGCGATCGATGTGATTCCCTGGATGGGAGTGCGTGTACTTTACTACTTTGAGCCCAACGATCGTGCCGAGCGCTGCGCCGGCCATTACATCGCTGGCCCAGTGCTGGTTGTTGTAGATGCGCGATAGGCCCACCAGTGAGGCGCCTCCGTAGAACACGGTCCCCACTAAAAAGGCCGAGTGGGGCCACCAGAATTGCGACTCGCGAGTAACCGTGGATGCAAATGCAAAGGCAGTGATCGTATGCCCCGACGGGAATGAGCGGAATTGGTCACTCGAGAGGCCTCTCCAAAGTTGGAAGTTATACGGGTTCCTGATGTCGTAGAATGGACGCTGTCTTCCGGCCAGCACTTTTATTCCACCACCAAGGATATCGGCGAGCAGAATCGACTCGACGCTATGCAGTCCAAGCGATTGGACGCGTCGGTTCCCGTCGGCGCGTCCAACAAGGTACACGGCCGTGCCTACGACAAAAGATCCCGGATCACCGAGCAGGCGAAAGCCGGTAGCGGCTCTCCCGAGGAGCTTGTTCTCCTGTGTCCCCTGATACTGGAGCCTGCCGGCGATTTTCATGTCGAGCGGCGCGACCGCCGCCGTCCCAATCAGGAACGCGCCCAGCAGCAGCGCGTCTTTGCCGACCAGGAGTGGCGTTTTCTTGTTTATCGTGTCCTGAACCTGCGCTTGTGTGGTGACGGCGAAGGTCAGGGATAGCAGCGCTGCACGGAACAACTTTGAGAACAAGTTCGTCCCCTGTTGAAATGTTGTTGAAAGGCTCGATCTGGTTCCCGAATGCAAGTCTCTTACCCCTTGTAAATCATCCTTCGAATCGCGATATCACGCCAATGCTGAAAATCGATCTCACCGGCAAGCGCGCGCTGGTTGCCGGGGTCGCGGATGACGCCGGATTCGGATTCGCGATCGCCAAATCGCTCGCCGAGGCAGGGGCTACGGTGTCCGTGGGGACCTGGCCTCCCGCCCTCAACATCTTCACGAACCTGCTGGAACGCGGCAAGATGGACGAGTCGCGGAAGTTATCCGGCGGACAGCTTCTCCAGTTCGAGAAAGTCTACCCCCTCGACGCATCGTTCGACACACTCGCGGACGCACCCGAGGACATCCGCTCCAACAAGCGATACAAGGATACTGGCGATTTCAGCATCGACGGAATGGTGCACCGTATCGAGTCGGACTTCGGCAGGGATTCGCTCGACATCGTGATCCATTCGCTGGCCAACGGACCCGAGGTGAGGAAGCCATTGTTGGAGACGAGCCGCTCCGGCTATCTCGCCGCGATCAGCGTTAGCGCGTATTCATTGACCTCAATGGTCTCGCGCCTCGCACCCTTCATGCGAAAGGGAGGCTCCTTTCTTTCTCTGACCTACCTGGCAAGCGAGCGCGTGATTCCTGGATACGGCGGTGGCATGTCGTCGGCGAAGGCGGCCCTCGAGAGCGACACCCGTGTTCTGGCATTCGAGGCCGGGCGCAAGTACGGGCTGCGCGTCAACACCATTTCGGCGGGTCCGTTGGCGTCGCGCGCCGCAAGCGCAATCGGAATCATCGAGAAAATGGTCGAGTACTGCGCCGAGAATTCGCCTCTGACCGAGCCGTTGCAAGCGGCAGAAGTTGGAAACGCCGCCGCGTTTCTATCAAGCTCGCTGGCTACCGGAATCACGGGCACCGTCATCTACGTGGACAAGGGATACCACTCGATGGGGATGGCGCTTCAGGACCCGCCTCCACAGGGCTGAACTGGAGGTCAGGGCTTTTTCTTCGCCGCTGCCGCTACTCTTTCCCGCTCGATTCTGATCTTTATTTGCTGAAGCCGCGCTTCGGGCATACGCCCGGAAAGCTTCAACATGTTCCCCGTAGCTGCATCCGCCCAGCTAATCGTGGTGACTCCGTTCGCGACCTCCACCTGTGTTGCTGGCACGGGGGCTGACGCTGCTCCCGCTAGCGCGCCGACGGCTGCGGTCGGGCGCTGAGAATCTGGCGCGCTGACAGCAGCGGCATCGGCTCGCTTGGTGGGTGAGGCAACCGCCTTTCCCCTCGATTGGGTCGCGCGTGCGCCAGCTGAAGAAAGACCTGTTGCGACCACAGACTCCAGTTGAACGCTCACAGGCTCGGTGAAAGTTACCGTGTCACCAGGCGCGACTTCGTACAACGTCACCGTTGCGCCAGGGATTCTCGAAGTTCCAACCTGCTTGAGCGACAGTCGCTCGCCTGCTGCATCCAAAGCGGAGGATCCTCTCAACTGTATCGGAGCGAGGGTCTGTGGTTTGGGCGCCGCCTCCCGCGCGTACCCAGACGGCATAGAGATATTGCCAGCGACTGCACCACCTACCGGCGCTGCAACTTTCTGGTTTTCACGCGCGGGGATATTGGGTTGCGGAGCAGGAGCACGTGCTTCTGCCGCGTCGACAACTCGTGGGGCGAGCGCCGACAATGCTTGCGATGTAGGTGGCGACGCAGCAGCTGCTCCCATGTCCGCTGAGGCTGGCTTGTCTGAAGGAGCACTCGGCTGGGAGCTACCGCCTGCTGCTCGAGTGGGATTCGCCATGATCGTGATGGGTGGCGCTAGCTTGGGAACCGGTGCGGTATCGGGCTCCTCAATGAGGGTATAGCTAGCGGCAGATTTGTTACCGCCGTTTCTGAACACCGCAAATGTCCCCGCCGCCACAACCAGTAACGTTGCCGCCACGCGCCACACAATCGGATCGAAGCGTTTCTTCGGCGCCGCCACTGGTATAACACCGCGCGGCGCATTGTCGAGCGCGGTCAGAATCCGCGATGCACCCGCAATGAACCCGCGCGCTTCCGCCACCGCCGCCGCGCACTGCGGGCACTCTTTGACATGCGCTTCCGCCCGCGCGGCCTCATCGGCGCTCAGCGCACCGTCGAGCCACGAATGAATCGTTCCTTCGTCAAGATGCTGCATTCTTCTCTCTCTCTTCTCGACTCTTCTGCAATGCTTCGTAGCTCTCCACCAACCGGCGACGCGCACGCGACAGCGTGGTCCCCACCGATCCTGGCGACAGCTCCAATGCTTCAGCGATCTCGTTGTAGTCCAAACCCTCTTCCCGCATGAGGAGCGCTAGCCGGTCCCGTTC
>JBGQIT010000042.1:0-12096 GCA_041498575.1 Gemmatimonadaceae bacterium | reverse complement strand
GACACCTGGCTGGCGGCGGTCGCGTCTGTCGCCGCCCGAGCGACGCGACGGATTCGCACTTGCCGCCGCACTCCTCGCTCTGCTCCTGATTTCCGCACTCGTGACGGGCGTGTTCGTCGCTGCAACTGAAGCGACCAGGGTTGGCGCCGCATCGGTGGAGCGCCAGCTCGCACTGTCAGCCGCAGAGTCGGCGATCGAGATGACAATCGCGGATCGGAGCGTCGACACGTCCGCTCAGATCGGTGTCAGTGGGACAAAATCCGCCGCGACCGTGGGGCTCGGAGTGCCCGTCATTGTCTATGTAACTCGCCTCGACTCGACCCTCTACTGGATTGTCGCCGACGCAGGTGCTCCCACATCCGGGTCAGCGGTATCGAGACGGATTGGAGCCGTCGTGAGAGTGACGGCGAGATCCGATCATTCGATAACTGTCGACCGAATTTCAGAGAGATGGTGGTCGGAGCTTTTCTGAAACGATCGAGGCCCGTCGTTACTTTCCCGCCAATTGAATCGTGTCTTAGTTCGAACGCCTGGAGACGGACCCAAAAGGCAGAAGAGCCACGCGGTTGGTCTCCATGCAAGTACAGGCGAACAGGGTCTTTGGGGTCGCACGCTTCAAGAAGGTAAGGAAGTGTCGCGGAGTCCCGGAAAACCCTCTTTTTTTCATTCACCAAGGGCCGCGATGGCGCTGTTTGGCCGAAAGAAGACTACCGTAGGGCTCGATATCGGATCCGGCCTGGTGAAGGTCGCCGTCATCGATCACTCGAAGTCGACTCCAGAACTGATCAAGGTTGCGATCACTCCGCTCCCCGATGATGCCATCGTGGAGGGCGAAGTGATGGATCCGCATCTGGTCTCGGATGTCATCCGCGCGACTATTGAATCGGTCGACGCGAATACCAAGGCCGTTGTCGCTGCAGTCGGTGGACGCGATGTCATCATCAAGCGGATCAAGACCGAGAGGGTGAAGGAAGCACAGGCCCGCGAGCTCATGCGCTGGGAAGCAGAGCAGCACGTTCCGGATGTCGACTCGGTCGAGCTCGACTTCCAGATACTCGACGAGGATGGCGACGGCAGAGACGAAATGAGCGTTCTCCTCGTCGCGGCCAAGCGAGATCTGGTAGAAGCCAAGCTCCGCATCCTTGCCGAGGCCGGCATCACGCCGAGCTCGATGGACGTGGACGCGTTCGCGCTCCACAATGCCTTCGAGCTCAACTATCCGGATGCGATGACCGGCGCGGTCGGGCTTGTGAACATTGGCCACGAAGTCACCAACATCAACATACTGGACGATGGCGTCCCCATTCTCACCCGTGATCTTCCGATTGGCACCCGTCGCATTCGCGAGGACCTCCAGCGCGAACACGGGCTCTCGGCAGCTGACGCGGAAGCTTTGATCAGAGGCTACGACCGATCCCCGCAGCTCGACTCGGTGGTTCTTCAACGCACCGAAGAAATCGCCACCGGACTCGAACGCGCGATCGCGTTCCTGTCCACGTCGCTCAAGGGCGACGGTCAGATGAAAGCGGTCTACACCTGCGGCGGCGGGTCGCGCACGCCTGGTCTGACTGAATCGCTTGGGCAACGCCTGAAGAAGCCGGTAGAGCTCGCCAACCCACTCGCCACCATGTCCGTGAGGGAGGGTGCGCTGGAATCGCTTGTGACCGATGAGGTGGCGCCGCTGCTGATGCTCGCGATCGGTCTCGCCCTCCGTAAGAACTGACCCGGAGAACTGACACCATGATCGAGATCAATCTCCTTCCCGGGGACGGCAAGAAAAAGCGTCGCGCCAATACGACGAAAGGGCTGAAGTTCGAAATCCGCCCCGGCGATCTGTTCGCATCACTCGCGGCCAAGATCACTGACAAGTACATGCTGGGCGCTGTCGCCGCGGCGGGCGTAAGCGGCGCGCTCATCATTTTCATGTTCATCCATCAGGCCGCAAAGGCCAGCGGGCTGGAAGACATGGAAACCAAGGCCGTCAAAGACTCGGCGCAGTTCAGCGCCGTTCTTACGGCGAAGGCAAAGGCGGAAGCGTCGCGCGACTCGCTATATCAGCAAATCGCGATCATCAAGTCGATCGACGATTCGCGCTATCTCTGGTCGCATCTCATGTATGAGATCAGCAACGCGCTGCCGCAGTACACGTGGCTCACCGAGATAACTCAGACCAGCGCTCCGCGGAGCGCGGCCGCGGCTGACACGACGAAGAGGGTGATCGTCGTCGATAGCACGCAGTCGCCGCAGAAGAGGGCGGCGGAGAGAAATCGCGCGCTCAAGGCGAGGTCCGATTCGCTTCTGTCCGCCGCCAAAGAGCTGAAGTTCAAGATCGTCGGACATACGGTGGACATTCAGGCGCTGACCCGCTTCATGAAGTCGCTGGAAGCGTCGCCGTTCATTCAGAACGTTCAGCTCAGTCGCTCCGATCTGGTTCAGGCCGAAGGAAAGGAAGTCACGGAGTTCACTCTCGAGGCGGAGACGCAATCTCCTCCGGCCTTCGCGATCAAGACCGTTCCACTCGTAGTCTCGACGGTGCACTAATATGGCAATCGGCGCCAACATGACCAAGCGCGAGCAGATGTGGGGCGGGATTGGCCTCGGCGCAGTGCTGCTGCTCGGTGCGTACTGGTATTTCCTGTACAAGCCGAAGGCGCAGGAGCTGGCCGTTACCCAGGCCCACGTCGACTCACTCGACAAAAAGAATCAGCAGGCGAAAGCCGATATCGCCCAGGGCAGTCTGCAGAAGCTTCGCGCGCAGTCGGCGGAATACGAGCAGAGCCTCAAGGTGATGCGGCAGCTCGTTCCGAGAAGCAACGAAGTGCCCGCACTGCTCGAGGACATTTCCACCGCTGCACGGCGTGTCGGACTCGACCTGGCGACAGTGGAGCCTATGCCGGTGCTGCCGGGTGAGCAGTTCGATACCTACCGATACAAGCTCGGAGTCACGGGCGGGTATCACCCCGTTGGGCAATTCCTGAGCAACGTCGGCTCCCTCAACCGCATCATCGCACCCGTAACGATGGCGATCAAGCTCCATCCCATCGCTGACAAGACGAAGGCTCGAATAAGGAAGGGAGAATCGCTCATCGACACGGAGTTCCAGGTGCAGACCTACGTCGTGCGTACGACGCCGTATGCGCCGCCTTCGACGGTGAAACAATAATGAGGCGATCAATCTCTTTCGCGCTCGTCTTCGTGGCGGCACTTGCGAGCGGCGCCTCCGGGCAGGCCCGCGCGCAGGCTGCAGCGAGGCCGAACCCGAATACAGCCACCAAGCCCGCTACCACGAGTGTGCCGAAACCGCCGGCTCCTGATGCAAGGAAGCCTGCAACCGCGACGCCGCCTGTTCCAGTCGCCGATACGGCGCCCAAGGTGTTGATCAATCGCGAGGTGTTCTCCTATGAGGGGGACGGCCGCCGCGACCCATTCGTGTCGCTGTTGACTACATCCGACCTCAGACCCCTCCTGACCGACCTGAAACTGGTGGGTGTTGCCTACGACCCGCGGGGCCAGAACTCTGTTGCGGTTTTGAGAGATATCACGTCTAAAGACCAGTACAAGGTGAGAGTTGGCCAGACGATCGGCAGAATGCGGGTCGCGGCCATCCAGCCCAAAGCAGTGATTTTCACGATCGAAGAGTTCGGTTATAGTCGCCAGGAGCTCCTGCCGATAGCGCCGCCCGATTCGAGCAAAATGAGGCTCCGTCAATGAGTTTTCTGAAAGCGCTGCCAGCAGCGGCGCTCCTGTTTCTGCCCTCGTCGGCCGCAACCGTTCACTCACTCAGCGTAGTCCCCTCATCGGGAAAGGCTGAAGTGGTGATCGGTGTCAACGCCGCCGTCGATGTGCAGGACTTCACGCTCGACGCGCCCTATCGGGTGGTCGTCGATCTGAAAGGAGCCACGCTCGACATGTCGCGCCGCACCTACGACAGGGCCTCGCGCGGCGGTATCACCAACGTTCGCTACTCCCAGTTCCGCCCAAATATCGTCCGCGTCGTCATCGACCTGGACGCGAAGCACCCATACGAGGTGAAGCGCACCAATGGAGAGGTTCGTATCTCCGTGACCGGCGGCAAGACCACCGATTATTCAGCGTGGCCGTCGACCGAACCCCGCAGCTTCTACGCCGCGGCTCCAAAGCTGCCTGCGCCACGTCCAATGACGGTTGCGAGTGTTGATGCAACGAACCCGCGGGCGTCATCGACGTCGTCGCGTCTCAATACGGCGGGCGCGCGGGCTGTCGCCCAGGTCGAATCTTCGGTAGCGCAGATCGATCCGCAGGATGACCCGGCTCCGCCAGCTACCGAACCTGAGCCGGCCAGAATCGCCTCGGCGTACAACGTGAAGCCGATCGCGCTCTTCTCGCAGGTCCAGCAGTCGCAGCAGGCTCCCATAACCGTAACGTTTCAGGACACCGACATCCGTGACGTAATCGCGTCGTTCGCGGCCTTTGCCGGCCGGACGATCGTCGTCGGCAAGGACGTCGCCGGAACGGTGACGGCCGAAGTCAAGAACCAGCCATGGGATGTCGCGCTGCGCGCGATCCTTTCGGGGCAGGGTCTGGCCGCATCGGAAGATCTGATCTCCGGCATCATCACGGTAGACAGCTACGCGAACATCCTGAATCGCCAGGCTTCCGAGCCGCTCCAGACGCAGCTCATCTCGATCAACTACGCTCGCGCGTCGGCGCTCGTTCCGACCATTCAGTCGCTCCTCCAGAAAGACTGCCCGCAAGTCCCGTCCAGCGGCAATGTCGTCAGCAACGCCAGGCCAAACTGCGTTGCGCGCGGCCTCGTCGCCGCCGATAGCACCACCAACACGCTGATCATCACGGAAACCGCTTCGCGCCTCGCCGACGTCCTGCAATACGTCCACAACCTGGACGTTCGCACTCCGCAGGTCGGCATCAAGGCCAAGATCATCTTCGTCAACAGAACGAATATCGAGGACATCGGACTCTCGTACGATTTGGGAACGGGAACCGATCAGTTCTTCAGTCAGCTCGTCAAGCGCCCCGATCCGGCGACCCTCAAGCCGATCGACACCAACGGCGATGGAGTACCCGATGCTCTTGGTGGCGGCACGCCGTTCAATGGCGACAGGATTCTTCTCGGCGGCAACGCTCTGTCGGCGATCGCGAACGCCAATGCCAGAGTCGTCAACCCGGCGCTGAGCGTCGTGTTCTCGACCGCACTTGGCAAGTTCCAGCTCACCAGCTTCCTCGACGCGCTTCAGGAAGTACGTCTCGCCGACCTGCAGGCGGAGCCGAGCATCGTGACGCTCGACAATCGCCAGGCATCGATTCAGGTGGGTCAGGAAATCCCGATCAGGGTTCTGGACGCGAACACGGCCAACCTGAGCGGTGCCGCGACGCCGAACTCGCAGCCGCGCGCCACGGTGCAGATGAAGCAGGTCGGTATCATCCTGACCGTCACGCCGCACATCACCAACAACCGCCAGATCCTGCTATTGCTGCACGCCGAGAACTCGGATGCGCAGCTCGCATCTTCTGACGTCGGCTTCATCTTCGGCAAGCAGTCGGGCGACACGCAGCTCCTCGTTGGTGATGGCGAGACCGCCGTCATCGGCGGACTGACCGTCACCCAGACCACGCAGTCCAAATCGGGCATTCCGCTCCTCGTCGACCTGCCGATCATCGGCAGGCTGTTCGGCGAAACGCGAACCGATGACGAAAAGCGCGATCTCCTGATCCTCGTCACACCACACATCATCGACGACGGCGCGCCGATTCCAGGCGCATCGTCGAATCCGATCCCACCAGCCACCCGTTAAAGGTGACTCGAATGCACATAGATATTACTGGCGGCGCGCGCCGTGGCCTCGTATTGGCCGCAGTAGCAGCGTCGATTTCTCTCGGAGTCGCGGCGTGTAACGACTCGACGTCGATCGATCCCCAGCGGGACCGTATTCCGCCGAAACTATCGCTCTCGGCTATTCCCGGGCAGCCTGATACTGTAATCGCGTTCACCACCCAGGCGAGCGACAATCTGGGCCTGAAGACCATACACGTTCAGGCCGTTGGAGCGGTCGGCGGTGTTTTTGACACAACCTTTACAACCGCCGTCACCAACATCCAGCTCGGCTTCAAGCTCTTTTCATCGCGTGCGGTTCCGGCAGGAACCCCCGTGACGATCACCGCCACGGCTGTTGACGGTGCGGGTAATTCGTCCGGCGTCGACACGTTGATAATGGCGACTGGAAACGTTCCGCCCCCCGAGGTCAAGGTGATCAGCCCGACTTCGGGCAGCTCGGCTGTGCTCGGCAAATCGATACTCGTGACCGTCATGGGCAAGAGCGGCGTCAAAGTGCGCTCGCTTGGCCTGAACACGACGGGCCCGGTGGTTCGTGCGGATTCGACGATCTATTCCAGTCCGCTGCAGGATTCGCTCACGATGCAGGACACGATTGCGATCCCACTGAATGCGACTCCCGGAACTCTTACGATCACTCCGTTCCTGAGGGACTCGCTCGGTCAGCGGGCGGTCGGTCCGAGCATCACGATCACAGTAGTGACGGCGGCGCAGGTAAACTCGGTGCCGGTTGTAAATCAGTATTGCGTCGGAAGCTCGGCGTTCGACAATGCCTGCGGGCATGGCAAGCGCGTCGAGGTTACCGACACGGTGCACGTAGAGGCCGATGATCCGAGCGGAATCGGTCAGCTCGGATACGAGGTACGGACCGTCGTAGGTGGTCCTATCGATGACTCCTCGACGTTCATCTCGAACGGTCAGCTGACATTCCAGCCGCATACCTTCGCCATGAAGCTGCCATACAGCAACTTCCCGACGACTGCTTACATCCAGGTATTCGCCCGGAACACCAATGGCGTCAAAGCATACGCGAAGCTCGCGAGTGGCCTTGACCGCATCGATACCGTTGTGGTCGTCGCGGGCGTAACCCGGCCACTGCCGGTCGGTGGCGAGGTTGCCGACGCATTGTATCACTCAGGCAAGGATCGACTCTACCTCACGAACATTACGCGCAACCAGGTCGAAGTCTTCAACCTTGGCGACTCATCGTTCAAGGCGCCTGTGATCGTTGGCTCACGCCCATGGGGTCTTACGGCGTGGCCGCGCGACCGTGCCGGCACAATGGGCGACACGCTTCTCATAGCGAACTCGGGCGGAACCGACATCAGCTACATCGATCTGAATGTGGGTGCCAACGGCGCGGAAGTATTCCGCTACGCGCTGCCCAACATCATCGTGTACAGCGTTACTACAGTAACGTCCGGAACGAGTGGCTTGCCATTCCAGCAGCTGACGCGATACGATTTCAGTGACCGGCCGCAGTTTCCGGCCGCCACGTGCATTGCTGTTGGCGGTGTGTGCAACGGCCCGGGTACGTCCGTCATACTGGCATATACCACGACCCCGACACCCGGCCAGACGACACCATTCAGCACGCTCAACGGAACGATCCGCTGGGAGAACCTAACCCAGGGCATTACCGCGGCCGGGAAAACAGATCCACACACTTCGCATTTCTTCTTCGAGCCAGCCATGGGTCAATCGGCTGGACGGGCTGATACGCTCAAGATCGTGCGCTTCGACGCGAATGGCATCGATAGCGCGGTGATGGTGCCTTACAACCAGCCTGTTGCCGGGGGATTCTATTCGGTCACCGTGCGGTTGCCCGAGCTGGCTTTCAGGGACACTACCTTTGCGCGCAATTCAGGCAACTTTCAGCGAGCGATATTCGGTGAAGGCGGTAGCGTGTTCGGCAGCCGAGCTGTCGCATATGATGCCGATCGTGGATTCGCGAACACCTTTACCGATCCTGCAGGGGCTACCGTAGCGATTCCAATTCCCGTGGTCGACAAGGGAATCTCTCCGGCGACGGCGGTATCCGACTTCATCGCCAACACTTTCGCGGAAGTCAAAGGAGTGGCCATCAACTTTGACGGTTCGCTCTCCGCGATTCGCGCTGACTCGACCTACATCCTCAACCCGCTGCTCAGATTGCAGGGTGTGCTCAACACGACCGTGAACAACGCCGGGCTCGACTTCCATCCTCTGAACACCGGGCCGAACTCTTTCCCGTTGACTACGCGACTGCTGTTCGCCGCGTCGTCCGAGCCGCTGATCGAGATCTTCGATACCCATTGTTATCAGCGAGTAGCATCGATCCCGATTCGCGACCCGATCATCGGTCCGATCAAGGCAGCGTTCCGTCAGTCTACCGGCCAGTTGGTGCTCGTTGCCGCGACAGCGCGAGGCGTTGTAATCGCGCAACTGCCGAACACGTTTACTACGAGCTGCCCGTAGGCGAGCGAGTCATCATCAGACAAAGAGCCCGGCTAAACGCCGGGCTCTTTTGTTTTTTCGGACTTTGCCGCGCCATGGGGCAGCGCGACGCGAGGGGTTGTAATCGTGGCGCGCGCTCGTTCTCTTTGGATGCTCATGCTTCGATTTACAACCGCTGGAGAATCACACGGGCCCGCGCTCGTGTCCATCCTCGAGGGGATGGTAGCCGGACTGCCCCTCGTCGCCGCCGACGTCGACGCGCAGCTGGCGCGCAGGCAGCAGGGGTACGGCCGCGGCAGGCGCATGAAGATCGAGTCGGACCACGCCGAGTTCCTCTCGGGCGTCCGCGCGGGTCAAACGCTGGGCTCTCCGATCGCGATGCTGATCCAGAATCGTGATTGGAAGAATTGGCAGGAGATCATGGATCCCGCTCCCCACGAGGGCGACCCTGAGCGAAAGCGGACGGTTACCCGCCCGCGCCCCGGACATGTCGATCTGTCGGGCATGCTCAAGTACGACCGAGACGACGCCCGGGATGTGCTGGAACGGGCGTCGGCCCGCGAAACCACCGCCCGTGTGGCCGCTGGGGCCGTTTGCAGGCGATTTCTGGGCGAGTTCGGCATGACCCTGGGCAGCCACATAGTCCACCTTGGAGGAGTCGACGCGAGGCGGCCGGACAAGATGCCCGCGGACCTCAATGCCGCCGCCGACGCTTCGCCACTACGCACCTTGGATGATGTGGCGGAGAAAGAGATGATTGCACGGATCGACGCTGCGAAGGGCGAGGGGGACACCTTGGGCGGAATCGCAGAGGTGATATGCGATGGTGTGCCGGTGGGCCTCGGCTCGCACGTGTCATGGGACCGAAAGCTCGATGGCCGGCTGGCCGCGGCGCTCATGTCGATCCCGGCGGTAAAAGCGGTCGAGATCGGGCTCGGCGTGGAATGCGCACATAGAAAGGGGTCCGAGGTTCACGACGAGATCGACGCGGACGAGCGAAACGTGAAGGCGGGTGGTGTGCGCAGGCGGAGCAACCGCGCGGGAGGAGTGGAGGGCGGCATCAGTAACGGCGAGCAGGTCGTGCTCCGCGCGTCGATGAAGCCTATCAGTACATTGATGCGGCCCCTGGGAACGATCGAGATGAAAACGCGGGAGCCCGCACAAGCGGTGGCGGAACGAAGTGATGTCACCGCCGTTCCAGCGATGGGGGTGATCGCCGAAGCGATGACATCGTTCATCCTGGCCCAGGCCTTTCTCGAGAAGTTCGGCGGTGATTCGCTCGGGGAAACGCGACGCAATTACGAGAATTACATCTCGTCGCTGAGTGACAGACACGGACGTTAGGTCGTCGCCTCCACATCTGATCCTCGTCGGACTCCCGGGAGTCGGGAAGACAACGATCGGCAGGGAGGTCGCGCGGGTTCTGCGAAGGCAATTTCTCGATTTCGACAAGGAGATAGAGCGCCGGTCGGGAATGGAGGTGCGCGAGATCTTTCGCGAGAAGGGAGAGGAGCACTTTCGCCAGCTGGAATTCGCGCTGACGAAAGAGTTGAGCGCTACGGGTGGGATGGTGCTGTCGCCGGGCGGTGGCTGGATCACACAGCAGAGGTCAGTCGAACTTTTGCGTTCGGCTGGGCGTATCATATACCTTAGAGCGTCACCTGAAGCAGTCGCTCGCCGATTGCGCAGGGTGGAGACCAGGCCGTTGCTGGCGGGCCGCGACCCAGTAGTGGCGCTCCGGGAGCTGTACCTGCAAAGGGGGGCCTTGTACGAGACGGCCGACGCCGTTCTCGATACAGAAAGGCTTGCACGGCAACAACTTATAGCAAAGGTCGTCGAGCTTGCCTCGACCATGAAATAACAACGAACGCCAATGGACGAACGGATTCCTGTACAGACAACATTCCGCGTGATGGGACCACACGAGCGGGGTCGTTTTGCCCCCGAGGCGTGGGGTCACCTGCTCTCACTCAACGGCTCGGGCGCAATCAACGGGCTGGAACTGGAGCACATCATCGAGAGAGCACTCATGCAGTTCGAGGGACGAATTGCGCTCGACGATCTGCGCGGACTGCTCGAGGGAACGGGGCTGGAAGATTCGTCCGGAAGCGGCGACAACACCACGGTGCACTAAATGGCGAAAGCCAAGACAGCTAAAGCGAAAACAACCGCCAAGCGCGCGACGAAGAGCGTTGCCGGGAAGGGCGGGGCGATCAAACCCACACGCGCCAGAAAAGCCGCGGCGGCCAAAATCGTTGATGACGAAGGTCCATCCGAGCCGGGCTCCACATCGCTCGTAATCGTCGAGTCACCGGCGAAGGCCAAGACCATCGGCAAATACCTGGGGCGCGCGTACAAGGTTCGCGCGACAATCGGGCACGTGCGCGATCTTCCCGAAAAGAAGATGGGGATCGACATCGAGAATGGCTTCGAGCCGGAGTACGTGACGATTCCCGGAAAAGAGAAAACCGTAGCCGACCTCAAGAGCGCCGCCCGGGACTCGCGCGAGATCTTCCTCGCGACCGACCCTGATCGCGAAGGTGAGGCGATCGCGTGGCACGTCGCGCAGCAGATAAAGACCAAGAACGGCGCGCCGATGCGGCGCGTGCTGTTCCACGAGATCACTCGCGATGCCGTGCAGCTGGCGATCGCGAACGCGGGACAGATCGACGAGCGTAAGGTGGATGCGCAGCAGGCGCGGCGCGTCCTCGATCGCCTCGTCGGATACAAGGCGAGTCCGGTTCTCTGGAAGACTGTAAAAAAAGGAATCTCGGCCGGACGTGTCCAGACCGTCGCGCTCCGCCTGCTGGTGGAACGCGAGCGCGAGATCCGCGCGTTCAAGCCGGTCGAATACTGGACCGTGGAGGCTCTCCTCGAGGAGGCGGGCCAACAGTTCACGGCCAAGCTCCACCTTCTCGACGGCAAGAAGCCCCTAATCAGCAATGAGGCGGAAGCGAACGCGATTCTCGACGCGCTCAAGTCGAGAAAGACGTTCACGGTCACCGAGGTCAAGCGCCGGGAGCGGAGAAAAAATCCCGCGGCCCCGTTCACGACGAGCACGCTCCAGCAGGACGCGGCGAAAAAGCTCGGGTTCGGATCGAAGCGCACGATGCGGCTGGCGCAGGATCTCTACGAAGGAATCGAGATCGGCGACGAGGGCGCGGTTGGTCTCATCACCTACATGCGCACGGACTCGACGCGCGTGGCGTCATCGGCCGCGGATCAGGCTCGCGACTACATCAGGATGATGTACGGCGAGCCGTACCTGCCGGACGCACCGCGCCTCTATTCCGACAGCAAGTCGAAGAACGCGCAAGATGCGCACGAGTCGATCCGGCCAACGGATCCAACGCGCCGTCCCGAGCACGTTCGCAAATATCTCAAGGAAGATCAGTACCGGCTGTACGAGCTGATCTGGCAGCGGTTCATGGCGTCGCAAATGACGCCCGCGATCTTCGACACGACTACGGTCGACTTCGATTTCGACCGGTTCCTGTTCAGGGCGACCGGCAGCGTCGTCAAGTTCGACGGCTACCAGCGCCTCTACAAGGAGTCGCGCGAGGCCGAGGAAGGAAAGGCGCTCGAGGAAGAGCAGGGGCTGCCGGTCGTGCAGAAGGGCGAGGACATCCCGGTCAAGGCGATCACGCCGTCGCAACATTTTACGGAGCCGCCGCCGCGCTATTCCGAGGCCAGTCTCGTCAAGGAGCTGGAGCGCCTCGGCATTGGCCGTCCCTCGACTTATGCATCGATCGTGTCCACGCTCGTCGATCGCCGTTACGCGCTGCTCGAGCAGCGGCGTTTTTTTCCCACGTTCCTCGGAGAACAGGTCG
>JBGQIT010000041.1:0-12164 GCA_041498575.1 Gemmatimonadaceae bacterium | reverse complement strand
CGCGAAAAGTCGGCGATTGGCATCAAGCCAATGTCCGAGTTCGGGTCGAAGCGGCTCGTGGAGATGGCTATCAGGTACGCAATCACAAAGGACAAGGAGTCGGTGACCCTCGTGCACAAGGGCAACATCATGAAGTTTACCGAGGGGGCCTTCCGTGACTGGGGATACGAAGTCGCACGCGAGAAGTTTCCGGAGGACACAACGACGGAGGCGGAGCTGACGAAGGGTGGGCCGACCGCGCGAGCCGACGCTGTAATCATTCGCGACCGCATTGCGGATTCGATGTTCCAGCAGATGCTGCTCCGGCCCTCGGAGTATTCGGTGATCGCGACGCCCAATCTCAACGGCGACTACCTGTCTGACGCCGCCGCGGCTCAGGTCGGCGGCCTTGGCATCGCGCCGGGGGGCAACGTTGGCGACGGCGTCGCCGTATTTGAAGCAACGCACGGGACCGCTCCCAAGTACGCCAATCTCGACAAGATCAATCCGGGGAGCGTCATTCTGTCCGGCGTGATGATGCTCGAGTACATGGGCTGGAACGAGGCGGCGACTCTGATCATCAAGGGCGTGGAAAAAGCCATCAAGTCGAAGCGAGTCACGTACGACCTCGCGCGGCAGATGCCCGGCGCGACCGAGATCTCGACTTCGGCTTTCGGCGATCAGGTGATCACCGGAATGAAGAGCTGATGCTCGCCGTCAGTATCAACTCGGCGAGTCCCGCCGAAGTCGGAACCGCCCTCCTAGTGGTCGCGCTTCCGGAAAACCCCACCATCGCCGGAATCGCCGGGCTCGACTCCGCCACGCAGGGCGCGCTCACTCGCTCCATCGAGATGAAGGACTTCCGCGGCGCGCGCGATGAGATGCTTCATCTTACTGGGTTCGCGAAGGGTCCGCGGCGCATCCTCTTGGTCGGTATGGGAACGGTGACCGATCGGCGAGCCGCATTCAGACGTGCCGCCACTCTCGCCGCCCGCAACGCCCACCGGCTCGGCGTCGGCGAGATGGTCTGGTACTCCGGACAAATCACGCCCGATGAAACCGAGTCGATAACTGTCGGTCTGATCGCCGGCGCGTGGGAATACGCGGATCTGAAATCCCCGGTGCCGGAGGCAGAGCGCAAGAAACCGCTCGAGAAGGCGGTGATTCTGACCAACAACACGGACGACAGCCGGAACGGGCTTGCGGGCGGGCAGGCCATTGGTTCCGGCCAGAGTCTGGCGCGACGCCTGGCAATGATGCCGGGAAACCTTTGCACGCCCGAATATCTCGCCCAAACTGCGGCCGACATCGCCAAGCGTTACGGCATGGGTATCACCGTGCTCGGACGCAAAGAGATGGAAGCCGAGAAGATGGGCTCGTTTCTCGCGGTCGCGCAGGGGACCCCGCAGGAACCCAAGCTCATCGCGCTCGAGTACAAGGGCGGCAAGCCGAACGCCAAGCCGGTAGTACTCGTCGGAAAGGGTCTCTGTTTCGACAGCGGAGGAATCTCCATCAAGCCGGCGCAGGGGATGGAGTTCATGAAGTTCGACATGTGCGGAGGCGCCGGAGTTCTCGGTGCATTCGAGGCGCTTGGACAGATGAACCCACTTGTCAACGTGGTCGGCATCGTCGGCGCGACGACCAACATGCCATCCGGAACCGCCATGAATCCCGGCGACGTAGTGAAGGCGCAGAACGGGAAGTCCATCGAGATCATCAACACCGACGCGGAGGGACGCCTCGTTCTCGCCGACTGTCTTTCCTACGCGAAGCGCTTCGATCCGGACGTCGTGATCGACGCGGCAACGCTCACCGGCGCGTGCGTGATCGCACTGGGCCACACCGCGAGCGGCGTGTTCTCGACAGACGACGCGCTGATCGCCGAGATTCTCGCTGCCGGAAAGCGCGCGGGTGAACCGGGATGGCCGCTACCGATGTGGGACGAGTACAAGGAGCATATCAAGTCGGATGTCGCCGACGTCAAGAATTCGGGCGGCCGGCCAGCCGGCGCGGTTACGGCAGCGATGTTTCTCAAGGAATTCGCGGAGGGATATCCGTGGGCGCATCTCGACATCGCAGGTACCGCTTACTCTGAGACTGATCTCGTCACGATTCCCAAGGGACCGACAGGAGTCCCGACGGGTACCTTCATCGAGTTCATTCGAGGGAGAGTTCGCTGAAGAGAGCTTCCGGGCCCACGCGCACCCCAGCCCGCCTCGGCCTCGTGGCCGGGGCGCTTTTGTACGCGGCTGCGTTTCCAGCCCAGGCACAGGTGCCCGCGCCACCCGTTAGCGTTGTCCCGATCCCGGTCAAGCAAAAGACCGATACCGGCCCCGACAGCGTCCGCATCAGAGTCGATTCGATCAAGAGGGCCGATTCGGTCAAGAGAGCCGATTCGATCAAGCCTCCGATCGGTCGCTTTGCCGACCCGGCGCCCTACGAGATCGGACCGCAATACGAATGGAACCGCGCCCAGCTCTTTGCGACGGGAGCGCTCTCGGTCATCGATCTCCTGGATCGCATTCCCGGTGTGACGACGTTCAGATCAGGCTGGCTGGCCACACCACAGACTGCCACCTACAACGCCGATTTCCAGCGTGTGAGGGTGTTCTACGATGGGATCGAGATCGACGATCTCGACAGTCGAACCGGCGGCGTTCTCGACCTCTCGACCGTGCAGCTGTGGTCGCTGGAGCATCTGAGCATCGAGCGAAGTGCCAGCGAGCTGCGGATCTACATGCGCACCTGGCGCGTCGACAATACCGACCCATATACGCGCGTCGACATCGCCACGGGAAACGAGGACACCAACCTGTACCGCGGCTTCTATGGGAAGCGCTTCGACAATGGCGGCGTCCTTCAGTTCGCCGGTCAGCAGTTCGGAGTTGCGAGTCCACGCTTCTCGGGAAGTGGCGACGCGCTCTCGCTGCTGACCAGGGTCGGAATCGCCAGGAAAGGTTGGAGTCTCGATGCCTTCGTCCTCCGCCACCATGCCATACGGGACATCGAGCGGGCCGCGGTGGGCCGTCCGCCCGTTCTATCGCTGGACGCCACTAATACCGACGCCTATATCCGCGCGGCCATAGGACGTGTCGGGAGCGGACCCTGGGCCCAGCTCACTGTGGCATCAATCGCGTTCAAGGGAACCACGGGCCCCGACAGAAACGTGTCGGCGGCGGCGTTCTCTGATACGCTCGAAAGAAGGGTCTCCGAGACCCAGTACAACGGAACCGCGGGGTATACCCTCGGCCCCGCTCGTTTCGAGGTCGAGGACCGCTTGCGCGCGCTCGGCGGCACGACGTACAACGGTGCGAGCGGACGACTCGATCTCGTGACGCCGATTGGCGTCGTTAACGGATTTGTCGAGCACGATGGATTTCGCAAGACTAACAATGCCGATGCCGGGATTCGTGCCCAGCCACTGCCATTCATCGCACTTTCCGGATCGATCTCGCGAGCGGTTCCCATCAGTTCAGGCGCGTCTACGCAAGTCAGTACCACCTCGGCGCGTGCGGAGGTCGGACTCAAGCTGTTTGGACCCTGGATTTCCGCAGGATTGATTAGAACAGATAGGACGTCGGGATTGGCGCCGATCGTTTACGACACGCTGCTTCTGTCAACCAGTACCGGCCGAATTTCGGCGAGGACAGCATCAGTCCGTGGTCCGATAGGCGCCGGCTTCGGCATGGACGCTTGGGTAACCAAGTGGGACCCCAACGGGCCGTTTCGGCCACAGTACCAGAGCCGGTCCGAGCTCAACTACTCGAACGACTTCGCCAAGCGCTTTCCAAGGGGAGATTTCGAGATCCGAGTGGCCGGAATCTTCGAGTTTCGTGGACACACGAACTTTCCGCTGAGCGCGGGCGACATTGAGACCTCTGTCGCCAAGACTCTCTCGGGCCTCCTCGAGATCAGGATCATGCGAGCCGTTCTCAGCTATCAGCAGCGCAACATCCTCGGCTACCAATACCAGGTGGTGCCTGGATTCGACATGCCACGGGTGCTCGCGATTTACGGTGTCAGATGGGATTTCTGGAATTGACAAACTCATTGTCGCGCCATAAGATAGCCCCCTTCACATGATATCCAGCATGACGGGGTTCGGCGCTGCGGACGGTGCTATCGGCGATGCGCGGGCGAGCGTCGAGATCAGGACCGTCAATCATCGGTTCTTCAGCCCGAACCTCAAACTTCCGGCTGCCTTCTCCCGGTGGGAAGGAGAGATCCGCGAGATTCTCCGTCAGAAGATTGCGCGGGGTCACGTGACTCTGACCGCGCGCTTCGACCGCGCCGTCGGCACAGGCCCCGTCATCGACGAGGTTCGGCTCGCTCAGTACGTCGTGACCTTGAAGGACCTTCAAAAGAAGCACGGGCTGGGTGGCGAAGTAGATCTTGCCACACTGCTCCGGCTCCCTGACGTCGTGGGTGCCCAGAGCGAGGAAGTGGATCCAGGCGCGGGCGAAGCACTCGCGGCAATCGTCAACAGGGCCGTCGACAACCTGATCTCGATGCGGCGCGCTGAGGGAGCTCAGCTCGCTGCTTTCCTCGTTGAACGCGTGGCCGCCGTGGAGGCGAAGCTGGCGAGAATCGAGCAGCGCGCCCCAATCCGCCTCAAGGAGCAGCATGAACGAATCAAGCGCACCGTCTCGGACTTGATCGGCGCGACGGGGGCCGATCCCCAGCGCATCGCCCAGGAAATCGCCATTCTCGCCGACAAAATGGACGTCGCGGAGGAGCTGGATCGATTCCGCTCGCACCTGGCGGCGTTCCGCGAGACCGCTCAGTCGAGAACCTCGGAACCCGTGGGCAAGCGATTGGGGTTCATCCTCCAGGAAATGCTGCGCGAAGCCAACACCGTCGGCAGCAAGGCGAGCGACGCTCAGATCCAGGAGGACGTGATCGCCACGAAGGAAGAGCTGGAGCGAATCCGTGAGCAGGTAGAGAACCTCGAATGAAGCCTTTCCCGATCATCCTGTCTTCGCCTTCTGGCGGCGGAAAGACCACCATTGCCCACATGCTGCTCGCAATGAGGCCGGATGTCGGTTACTCGGTGTCGTGCACGACCCGTCCTCCGAGGAACGGGGAAGCGGACGGAAGGGATTACCATTTCATTTCCCTCGAACAGTTCAAGCGCGGCCAGAAGGCCCGGGACTTCGCGGAGTCGGCCGAGGTTCACGGTCATTTGTATGGAACCCTGCGGGCTGAAGTGGAGCGCGTGTTGTCCTCCGGCAAGCACGTTATAATGGACATCGACGTTCAGGGCACAAAGCAGTTCGCGCGCGCATTCCCCGACTCAGTCCTCGTCTTTATACTCCCGCCATCGGCCCAGGTGCTGGTGGATCGGCTCAAAGCCCGCGGCACCGAAGACACCAAATCGCTCATTCGTCGATTCAAGAGTGCCAAAGCCGAGCTGAAGGCGATAGATTTGTATCAGTACGTGATCGTCAATGCCGAGATCGATTCCGCCGTGGCGGCAGTATCGAGAATAATTGACGCAGAAGAGTTGAAACGCTCCCGCAACGAGTCACTCGATGCGCGGGTCAAGGACCTGATGGACGGTATTCAACACGCCATCGATCAATACTCAGCGAGGAAGTAAATGCAGGTATTCATTCCGAACGAAGTCGCAAAGCACGCGACCAACAAGTATCTGGGAGTTCTGGTCGCGGCCAAGTATGCGCGCGTCCTCAACGAATTCCCGCGCGATCGCTCCGCACCGGGCGAGAAGAAGCTGACGACACGGGCGCTCGAGGAGCTCACGGACGGCGAGGTCGAGTACCGCGTAGTTCCACGCCGCCGCACGGAGTAATTACCGCGCGTCCCTTTGCGGGCAGCCGCATCCTCCTCGGCGTCACCGGGGGCATCGCCAGCTACAAGTCAGTGTGGCTGGCGCGTTTGCTTACACAGGCGGGAGCTGAGGTCGACGTCGTCATGACTCGCGGCGCCCGCGAGTTCGTCGGCCCCATCACATTCGAAGCCGTCACCGGCCGGCCGGTCTACACGGAGATCTTCGGACCTGGCCATGCGCTGGATCACATCCGCCTGTCTCGAGAGGCTAACGTGATCGTCGTCGCACCAGCGACGGCAGACTTCGTCGGCCGGGCGGCACATGGTCTCGCCGACGACTTGCTCACAGCGTGCCTGCTCGCGGCACAGACGAAGGTTCTGCTGGTTCCGGCGATGAACGATCGGATGTGGTCGCACGCACAAACGAAGCGCAACGTCACGCACGCGCGATCGCTGGGCTACGAAATACTGGAGCCGGCCGAAGGTCCGCTGGCGGTCGGGGAGGGAAGCGGGCCGGGACGGATGCCCGAGCCCGACGAAATCATGAGCCACGTCGGACGGCTGCTTGAGGGAAAGTCTTCGCTCAAGGGAAAGAAAGTCATCGTTACCGCCGGCGCGACCCGCGAGCCGATAGACCCGGTGAGATTCATCTCCAATCATAGCAGCGGCAAAATGGGTGTCGCACTCGCCCGCGCGGCGTGGAGACGGGGCGCCGAGGTCACGTTGATCGCCGGCCACGTCGACATTCCGCTTCCCGTCGAGATCCCAACTCTTAACGTCGATACCGTGCAGGAGATGTCGCGCTCGGTTGCTCAAAATCTTCCGGCCGCAGACGTGCTCATTATGGCGGCCGCTCCCGCTGATTTCCGGCCCGCATCCGAAGCGCCCGAGAAGATCAAAAAGGGACGCGCTGCTCCGAAAATTGTCCTCGAGCCGACCGAGGACATTCTTCAATCGACCATTCCGAAGCGAAAAAAGAACAGTGTCATCGTTGGATTCGCGCTCGAGACATCCGACGGCGTGAAAAACGCGAGGGAGAAGCTCAAGGCCAAGGACCTCGACCTCGTCATCCTGAACGACGCGAAAGAGCCGGGTGCCGGATTTGGCGTCGACACCAATCGCGTTACCGTGATAACGCGGAACGGTAAAGAAGAAGAGCTCGACCTGATGTCGAAAACCGACCTCGCGGAAATCCTTCTCGATCGCGTTGAACGGGAGCTCAGTGGACGCTAGAGTTCTGCTGCGTCGCTACCTCGAGCAGCGGCGTGAGCTGGGCGAATCCGAGATGGTGCTCGACGCCTTGACCGTAGAGGACGTGATGCGGCTTCTGGGGGCGACAGGGCGAACAGTACCGTCTGCTGCTGCTCCCCTGCGCAGCGTTCGCGAGCTCGCCGGCGAGCCGTCCGATGACTGGCGCACCGCGCTTCAGGAAGCCGGTGTGATGGTGGACAGCCCGACATCGGGCCCGAGAGCTGTACCACTTCCGTCTGAACTGACGACGGCAACGCCTCCGGCCCCAACTCCGAGGATGGCATTTCCGCCTGAACCCATCAGCCCGACAACCACCGCTGAACCAACGAACGAGATGGAGGCCAGAAAGGAGATCGTTGCTCCGAGAGGAATTGTCATAGCTTCGGCGGAAGCGGAGCTGATCCCAGGCGCGATCGGGCAGCTCGAATCCTTGCAGGAGATCGCGAAGAAGGTCAAGGACTGCACGCGATGCTCCCTTTACCAAACGGCTACGAATCCCGTCCCGGGAGAAGGGAATCCAAAGGCCGAGCTGGTCTGCGTCGGCGAGGCGCCTGGCGCAAAGGAGGACGAGACCGGCCGTCCCTTCATCGGTCAGGCGGGTCAGCTCCTCACCAAGATTCTCGCGGCGATCGACCTGACCCGGGAGCAAGTCTTCATCTGTAACGTGCTGAAGCATCGGCCTCCCGGAAATCGAAATCCGCTCCCGGAAGAAGTCGAAGCCTGCAGTCCGTACCTGATCAGGCAGCTCGAGCTGATCAAGCCAAAAGTGATAGTTGCTTTTGGAACCTTCGCAGCCCAAACTCTCTTAAACACAAAGACTCCGCTCGGTCAGCTCCGTGGGCTCGTCCACCGGTACCACGGGATACCGCTTGTCGTCACCTATCACCCGGCGGCGCTGCTGCGCAACCCGGCCTGGAAACGCCCGACTTGGGAAGATGTCAAGCTCGCCCGTAGAATACTCGATAGCAGCACCCGTTCGTGACCCATACAAGGATCGCCGGCCGCCTTACTCCGAAGACGCGGAGCAGGCAGTGCTGTCGGCGATGCTCATGGATCCGGACGCCATTCTGCGCGCGACGGAATTTCTCGACGACACGATGTTCTACCGCGAGGGGCACCGCCGGATTTTCCGCGCGATGGTCGGCCTCTCCGAGCGCGGCGATGTAGTAGATCCGCTCACGCTCTCCGAGGAGCTGGGAAGGTCAGGCTCTCTCGAGTCGAGCGGCGGCAAGGATTACATCGGATTTCTCGTCGACGCGGTCCCCACCGCGGCCAACGTCGAGTACCACGCCAAGATCGTCCGCGAGAAGGCGCTGCGTCGCCGGCTGATCGAAGTCTCGACTGCCATCGTCTCCGAAGCCTTCGAGTCGGGGTCTCCGGCAACGGAGCTGCTCGACGAAGCCGAGCACAAGATCTTCGAGGTAAACCAGAGTCGAGGCTCCGAAGGCTTCATGCGCATCAAGGAGCTCCTCTGGCCCACGATGGAGCGGATCGAAGAGATCCAGCGCGGCGGCGGATCGATTACGGGAGTCGCGAGCGGATTCAAGGATCTCGACGAGTTGACGGCAGGTTTCCAGCCGTCCGACCTCGTCATCGTCGCTGCCAGGCCGTCAATGGGAAAGACCGCTTTCGTGCTCAACATTGCGCAGAATGCCGCGCTCGACAACAACGTCCCCGTAGCATTCTTCTCGCTCGAGATGAGCAAGGAGCAGCTGGTGCAGCGCCTCCTCACGTCCGAAGGTCGGGTCGATGCCCAGAGACTGCGGAAGGGAAAGCTGCACGATGAGGAATTCGTCCGGCTCGGCCGCGCCGCTGGAATTCTCAGCCACGCTCCGATCTGGATCGACGACACTCCGGCGATGACACTGCTCGAGATGCGGTCAAAGGCTCGCCGTCTGAAAATGGAGCACAACATCGGGATGGTCGTGGTCGACTACCTCCAGCTGATGCAGGGTCCGACCAACACCGAGAGCCGGCAGCAGGAGATCAGCTACATCTCGCGCTCGCTCAAGGCGCTCGCGCGCGAGCTCAGGATTCCAGTCGTCGCGCTTTCGCAGTTGTCTCGCGCTCCGGAGCAGCGTACGGCTGAGAACAAGCGCCCGCAGCTTTCCGATCTCCGCGAGTCGGGAGCGATCGAGCAGGACGCCGATCTGGTCATGTTCATCTTCCGGCAGGAGATGTACGACGGGCCAACCGACAAGGACGGGAATTCGCTCGAGGGACGCGCCGAGATCATCATCGGGAAGCAGCGGAACGGGCCCACCGGCTTCGTGAATCTCTACTTCAACAAGACCTACACCCGCTTCGAGAATCTGTCGCCCCGCCTGTCGCCGCAGTGAGCCCGAAAGCAAAAACCGTATATCGCTGCACGAACTGCGGCGCCGACCACCCCAAATGGGCGGGACGCTGCGACGCGTGCGGCGAATGGAACTCCCTGGTTGAAGAGATGGCGACGAGGACTTCCAGCGCCACCGCGTCGAGCCGTCGTGCCGGCGGTCAGAGGTCAATGGGCGAAGGCGGAAGCGTGGCTCCGACCCCCCGACTTCGCGACATCAAGAGCTCGGCGGGACGCCGCCTCAACACCGGAATCAAGGAATTCGATTTCGTGCTCGGCGGCGGCATGGTGCCCGGGTCGATGGTCCTCGTCGGTGGAGAGCCGGGCATCGGAAAATCGACGCTGCTCCTCCAGGTCGCGGGCCGGCTTCAGGAGCTCGGCCACTCGACCCTCTACGTCTCCGGCGAGGAATCCGCTCTCCAGGTGAAGTTGCGCGCGGAGCGTCTTCACGGATCCGCCGAAGACGTCGCGCTGCTCAACGAGACGTTGTTAGAGACGATCATCGCTACCGCCGGCTCGCAACGGTTTGACGCAATCGTGGTCGATTCAATTCAGACCGTTTTCACGAGCGACCTCGAAGGTGCGCCCGGCAACGTCGGTCAGGTGAGGGAATGCGCCGCGCGCCTGATGCGCTTTGCCAAGGAGACTGAGACGACGGTGTTCGCCGTTGGGCATGTCACCAAGGGCGGTGGCATCGCTGGTCCCAAGACGCTCGAGCACATCGTCGATACGGTTCTCTATTTCGAAGGCGAAGGAATGCTGGAGCACCGGATCCTTCGCGCGACAAAAAACAGATTCGGCAGCGTGGACGAGATCGGTGTCTTCAGGATGACCGAGGAGGGACTCATCGCCGTCGAGAATCCATCCGAGCTATTCCTCGGTGATCGTCTCAACAATTCTTCCGGCAGCGCGGTGACAGCCTTGCTGGAGGGTTCTCGCCCGGTACTCATCGAGATTCAGGGACTCGCGGCCAAAGCCGGGTACGGAACTCCCCAGCGCGTTAGTACCGGGTTCGATGGGCGTCGTCTCGCACTGCTCCTGGCCGTGCTCGACAAGCGGGCAGGCCTGTCTTTCTCACAGCTGGACGTCTTCCTCAATGTCGTGGGAGGAGTGCGGATGCAGGAGCCCGCCGGCGATCTCGCGGTTGCGAGCGCGCTCGCGTCGAGCGTGTACGATCGGCCGGTTGCGAACTCCGCCATCTTTCTCGGCGAGGTCGGGCTGGGAGGAGAAATCAGACCGGTCTCGCAGGCCGAGCGGCGGCTCGGAGAGGCGGCGAAGATGGGGATGACGACGGCCTACATGGCGGAGCGGGGAATTCCAAAGCGCGGGCTCCGTGGCATCGAGGTGATCGGTGTGCGAACGGTGGGTGATCTCTTCCGGCAGTTGTTCAATGGCTAAGGGGGGAAGCGGGAAGCGGGAGGGGGGAAGCGGGAAGCGCGAGCACAGTAGCGCCGCGCCGGATTCCTCTTGCCAACTCCCTCTTCCCGCTTCCCTCTTCCCGCTTCCCGCCAAATGAAACGAGACGTCGGTGTCATCATCGTCGCTGCCGGCACCGGATCGCGCACCGGATCGACAGAGCTGAAGCAGTTTCGTTGGGTCGCCGGCAAGCCCATGCTGCTCCACAGTATTCAGACTTTTCAGGCGTGCGCCGATGTGGCCATGGTAGTCTGCGTCCTCCCGCGGGAGTACGTAGGCGACCCGCCTCCCTGGATATTCCAGAGCGACGCCGACAGGCTCCTCCTGTCGGTCGGGGGGCGGCACCGGAGCGAGTCGGTGGCCAACGGCCTCGAGGACCTTCCGGCCGAATGCGAAGTCGTTGTCATTCACGATGCGGCTCGTCCGCTCGTCTCCATCGAGACCATAGCCCGCGTGATCGAGGAAGCCCGGAAGGGAAATGGCGCCGTTGCCGCGCTGCCGGTCTCCGACACGCTCAAGCGCGTCGATTCAAGCGGTAAGGTCGTCGTGACGGTCGATCGTTTCGGATTGTGGAGAGCTCAGACCCCTCAGGCCTTTCCGCGCAAGATTATCGAACGCGCCCACCGCGAGGCGCGCGAGGCTGATCGCGTCGCGACGGACGACGCTGCGCTGTGCGAGCAGATCGGGCTTCCGGTCGTGGTAGTGCGCGGAAGTGAGCGCGCGGTCAAAATCACCGAGGAAAATGATTTCGCGTTGGTGGAGGCGCTAAGTATCTTCCGCGAATGAAGTCCCAGCCGATGGTCGTGCCGTTCTGGTCGACGGAGGAAGTCGAGGCTGCGATCAATGGAACGCTCGTTCATCTCGCCGCCGGCAAGGTACTCGCGTACCCGACCGAAACTGTCTACGGATTTGGCGGCGCGCTGGATGAGCGTTCCGTTCAGCAGCTCGTCGACCTCAAGGGCCGCCCACCAGGCAAGCCATTTCTCCTGCTCGTCGCCGCCAGCGAGATGATCACGCGCCTCGGACTTCATCTCACCGGCTACGCGTCGACGTTTGCAGCGCGATTCTGGCCGGGTCCCCTTACGCTCGTACTTCCTGGCGGCGAAAAGAGGGTGCCCGATCGAGTACGTGGGCCGGAAGGCGGCGTTGCGGTGAGATGGACACCACACCGCTCACTGGCTCGGCTGATTCTCGCGTACGGTCAACCGATAACATCCACGAGCGCGAACCGGCCCGGTGTGCCACCGGCTACCGCGGCAGATCAGATCGTATCCCAATGGAGTGACGCAATTACGCGGGGGACGTTGCGCGTTCTCGATGGCGGAAGGCTTCGGGAGTCGCACCCATCGACCGTCGTCGATTGTACCGGCAGACTCCCCCGAGTGATCAGGCCGGG
>JBGQIT010000040.1:0-12425 GCA_041498575.1 Gemmatimonadaceae bacterium | reverse complement strand
TCCTGAAACAACTTGTCAGCCGTCGCACGATGCGGAACTTTGGCACCGGCCAGGCGACGGTTATGAAGCGTCCCCGTCTTGGCTTTCGTGATCAGCTTCTCGATGAACGGACGCAGCTCTTTGGCTTTTGCCTCGGTCGTCTCGATGGCGCCACGCTCGATCAGCGCCTTGGCCAGATTCTTCATCAGCGCCAGCTTCTGCTCGCTCGTCCGACGAAGCTGCCTGCCCTTCTTGCGGTGACGCATCCTTAGCCTTCCTCTTCGTCGTCGGCGCCGACTGTGGCGACGTTACGGTTCGGCGGCGTTCCCTGATCCGTGATGCGGATGCCATCGGGCGTCTCCTCGTACTTCATTCCGAAGTTGAGGTTCTCCCGCTCGAGCAGGTCGGCGATCTCATTCAGCGACTTCTTGCCGAAGTTCTTCACCTGCAGGATCTGGCTCTCGCTCTGGCGGACCAGGTCACCCAGCGTGCGAATGGCGGAGTTCTTGAGCGAGTTCACGGAGCGAACCGAGAGCTCGAAATCTTCGATCGGAGTGCGCAGCACCTCGGCCAGACGATGGGCGTCTCCGCCGGGCAGGTCGGTGCCCGGAACGAGCGGTGCCGACGCGTGCGATCCGAAGCCGGCGAAATACTGGAAGTGCGTCTGCGCCAGCGCGGCCGCGTAGCTCACGGCCTCTTCCGGCGTGATCGTGCCGTTCGTCTCGACGGTCAGCGTCAGCCGGTCGTAGTCCGTACGCTGGCCAACGCGCGTCTCGGCGACGGCGAAGTTGGCGCGGCGAACCGGATTGTAAATCGAATCGATGCGGACGACGTCGACCGGCAGCGTCTTGTCGACGACGTGCTGGTCGGCTTCCACGTAGCCGCGCCCGCGGCCGACGTACAGCTCGACGTTGAGCTCGCGGTCGCCCTGCATCGTGAACAGGTGCTGGGTGCGGTCGACGATCGTGACGCCGCCCTGTCCCTCGATGTCAGCCGCCGTTACAGGGCCGGCCGCGTTCTTCGAGATGCGCAGCACGGTGTTCTCGACGCCCTCGTCGAGCGACAGCGTGAGCGTCTTGAGATTACCGATTATCTGGTGGACGTCTTCGACGACGCCCGGAATGGTCTGGTGCTCGTGCAGGACGCCGTCGATGCGGAATCCCCATACGGCCGAGCCCCGGAGGGACGACAGGAGAAGACGCCGCATGGCGTTCCCCAACGTGTGTCCGAATCCGCGCTCGAGCGGTTGAAGGCGAAATTCTGCGATGTTGGGATTGTCTTCGCGCTTGGTCGCTTCGACTAGCTGCGGACGGACAAGTCCCCTGAGATCAATTGCGGTAGCCATTTTTTTCGATTCCTTGAACGTGCCACCCCGCCCCTAACGCGCGGTGAGCCCGTAACGAGAGTTAGGGTCTCGTCTTACTAGATCTATGAATAGTGCACTGCGAAAACTTCAACCGTTCGCAGTTCGGAGTTACTGACTTCGAAAAGCTGAACTGCGTCAATTCCAACCGTCCGCAGTTCGTAGCTACTTCGAGTAAAGCTCGACCACCAACTGTTCCTGCGCGGCGATCGGAATGTTCGATCTCGTCGGCCTCTCGAGCATCTTGCCACTGAACGTGTCGCGATCAACCGCGATCCACGATAGCGGTGCGCCGCGGGACGACTGATCCATCGCCGCCATCACGCTCGCCTGCTCGCGTGACTTCATGCGCATCCTGATTTCCTGTCCGGGGTGCACCAGATAGCTCGGGATGTCGACTGACTTCTGATTCACTTCGACGTGGCGGTGCCGAACGAGCTGGCGCGCCGCCTTGCGGCTGCCCGCGAATCCCATACGGTACACGACGTTGTCCAGCCGCGACTCCAGCGCGGCGAGAAGATTGTGTCCCGTGATTCCAGGAAGCGGCGCGACCCGCTCGAAGGTGTTGCGGAACTGTCTCTCGGTGACGCCATAGATGCGCTTGATCTTCTGCTTCTCACGGAGCTGCTTCGAGTACTCCGACACCTTCCGACGGCGGGCCGTCGACGAGCCGTGCTGACCCGGAGGCGTCGGGCGACGCTCGACGGGGCACTTCTCGGTGAAGCACTTCGTCGACTTGAGGAACAGCTTCGTTCCCTCGCGACGGCACTGCCTGCAGCTCGCTCCTGTATAACGCATCGGTTAGACTCTCCGACGCTTGGGAGGACGGCAGCCGTTGTGCGGAATCGGCGTGACATCCTTGATCGACTTGACCTGGAGACCGGCGGCGACGAGCGCCTGAATCGCGGACTCGCGTCCCGATCCTGGTCCCTGCACTCTCACGTGCACGCGACGGACGCCGAGCGTGACGGCCTCGCGTCCAGCCTGTTCTCCGGCCACGGTAGCCGCAAAAGGCGTCGACTTCTTCGAGCCCTTGAAGCCCGCTTTCCCCGATGAGCCCCAGGAAATCGTGTTCCCGTGCGCATCGGTGATCGTGATCGTCGTGTTGTTGAAAGTCGCGCTGACGTGGGCGATTCCCTCCGCCTCGATTATGCGCTTCGTTTTCTTTCCAATTGCCATTTTACTTGGTTACCTGAGCCATTACTTGGTGACCTTCTTCTTGCCGGCGATTGCGCGGCGTGGGCCCTTTTTGGTGCGGGCGTTGGTGTGCGTGCGCTGACCGCGAACAGGGAGTCCGCGACGGTGACGGATGCCGCGGTAGCTGCCAATGTCCATGAGCCGCTTGATGTTCATCGCGACTTCGGTGCGCAGGGCGCCCTCGACGCGGACATCCTTCTCGATCGCTTGGCGCAGCCGATTCGTGTCAGTGTCGTTCAGGTCGCGAATCCGCTGCTCAGGGTTCACGCCGGTCGACAGCAGAATGCGTCGCGCCGTCGCGCGGCCGATGCCGAAGATGTACGTAAGGCCGATCTCGACCTTCTTCTCACGCGGGAGATCCACGCCAGCAATACGCGCCATTATCAGCCCTGCTTCTGCTTATGTTTTGGATTGCGCTTGCAGATGATGCGAGTCACGCCCTGTCTTTTGATGACCTTGCAGTGCTCACAGATCGGCTTGACGCTGCTGCGAACTTTCACGTCCTGATCCCCACAATGTTGGAAAGAGGGCCGAAGCCCTCCGTTTTTTTCCGAGGTTAGCCTTTAAAATTACATTGGGCGGACGCGGAACGCAACCCGGGAAAAGGGCTCAAAGTGTGATAGCAGAGCGGGTTAGCAGGACCGCCGAGATCAGATGGTTTTCATCACCGAACGGAGTTCTGAAGCAGGATCTTTGGCCTCGGTGATCATCCGCCCCAGCACTATGTAGTTCGCCCCCGCCTTTGCCGCCTCGGCGGCCGTAACCGTCCGCTTCTGGTCGTCCGTCCTTCCCCCTGCCGGCCGGATCCCTGGGACCAGCAGCTTCAGCTTGTCGCCGTACTTCGCGCCGATTTTGTGGGCCTCGAGGCCGCTGCAGACTACCCCGTGGGCACCCACCGCAGCGCAATCCCCGGCGAGGCGTAGAACTTCACCATACACCTCGAGTGATTTTCGGCCCCAGGCGCTGCGCAGCATGGCGGCATCCAGCGAAGTAAGGATCGTCACGCCCAGCACACCGCAGCTGGCGCCCGCCCCTTCGACTGCGGCCTCGATCATCTCGCGACCGCCTGTTGTGTGTACCGACAGAAGCTTGGCCCCGATCGAAGCCGCGCTCCGGGCTGCGCCTCGAACGGTATTCGGGATGTCGTGAAGCTTGAGATCGAGAAAAACATCTTTGCCGAGTGCGCGCAGAGTCTGAACGACCTGCGGTCCGGCCGCGGTGAAAAGCTCCCCCCCGACCTTGTAAAACTTGCACGAGTCACCGATGCGGTCGACCATCGCTAGCGCGAGATCGGCACGGGGGAAATCGAGCGCCACGATCGGAATCGGGTGCCGCGAGCTTGTCGGTGCGGTTCGGGTCGCGACCTTGCTTCGCGTTGCCGCGGGTCGCTGATGAGGGCTCACGTCAGTTCTCCCACTTTAGAGATCCGCGAAGTTCGGTCAACGAAGTCACCCCTTTCTCGCTGCACCAACGCCCCAGCTCGGCGATCAACTTCTCCGGAAGTCTGGGCTGCTGCATCGCGGCGGTGCCGATCGCGACGAGTGACGCGCCGGCGATTACGTACTGAACAATATCCGTCGTTTTTGAAATTCCTCCGACTCCGATTATCGGCAGTCGCACCGCTTTGGCGACCTTGTACGTCGCCAGGACGCCAACAGGCAGCAGTCCGGGCCCGCTCACACCCCCCGTTCCGAAGCCCAGCGCGGGTCTGCGCGCATCTACATCGATTACCAAACCGGGCAAGGTGTTCACCACCGAGATTCCATCCGCTCCCGCATCGGCCGCTGCTTGCGCGGTTCGTCCGATGTCCTGCAACGTCGGCGAGAGCTTGACGAAGATCGCCCTTCGCGTGGCCTTCCGCGCTCTCGTCACGACTTCCGTGAGCGATTGCAGATCGGCACCGAACTCCATTCCGCCCGCTTTCACGTTGGGGCAACTCACGTTGAGCTCGTAACCGGAGACCGCCGGCGAATCATCGAGCATCGACACCACCATGGCGAACTCCTCGACCCGATTGCCCACCACGTTCACCAGGACTCTCGCGCGGCGCAGATTGTTGGCGAGCCACGGCAGGTGTTCTGCCTTGACCTCCTCGACACCCGGATTGGCGAGGCCCACGGCGTTGATCATCCCGCCTTCGAACTCAGCGACACGCGGCGCCCGCGCCCCGTGCCGCCGGTCTACGCTAACCGCCTTCGTAACGAGTCCCCCGAGAGCGTCGAGATCGATCACCCGCGCGAGCTCGCGACCGTAGGCGGCCGTGCCAGCGGCAAGCAACACCGGATTTTGAAATTCGATACCCGCGACGGTGACTTCGAGCGCGGACGGGGTCACCGCTACCGGGCGCCTCCGATTCGGGATTCGTAGTGCGCGAGATAGGCGACCACCGACTCGGCGATGTTTCTAGCCAACGCGCGCTGATTCGACTGATCGCTCAGATACGTCGCCTCAGACTGGTTGCTGCCAAACCCGATTTCGATCAGAACCGCGGGCATGTACGACCCGCGCAGCACCGCGAAGTTCGCTTGCTGCACGCCACGGTTCGGACCCGGGTGCACGTCGATCAGCCCCTGTTGAATGGTCTGAGCGAGATCGCTCGACTCGCGCAGGTGCTCATTCTGCGCCATGTCGGTGATGATGAAGCTGAGCGGGTCTCCCTTCGGCGCGTTGGCACCCGTCTCGAACTTCACCGATTCGTTTTCCATATCCTGTACGCGTCGTTCGTCCTCCGTCTTCGCTTCGGCCAGGAAATATGTCTCGAATCCGTGCTCCCGCGCACCGGCCGCGGTGTTGCTTCCGGGCGCATTGCAATGGATCGAGATGAAAACGTCGCCGTGGTTGCTGTTCGCGATGCGGCCGCGATCGGAGAGTGCGATCAGCGTATCCGTGGTCCGCGTCATCAGCACATCTACACCGCGGGCACGCAGTACCGTCGCGAGCTTCATCGCAACCGAGAGCGTGACATCCTTCTCGGTAAACCATGGAGACGTCCCGATTGGACCAGTCATCCCGCGGTCAGGTCCACCGTGCCCCGCGTCGATGACCACGAGCTTCCGCGCGGGCGGCTTGCTCACAGTCGGCTTTCGGACGGGCGGCGGTGCCGAAGGAGTGATACTGGGAGTTGGAGCACTAGCGACCGTCGGCGAATGAGTGATGCGCGGCGGGGGCGCGCTGGCGACCGACGTCGACGCGAACGTTCGCAGCTCCCCCCGCGCTACGTCATAGAGGTAGCCCCCGCCGTAGCGCGGAATCACCTCGCTCACGAACTGGAACGGCAGGTACAGCTGTCCACCGCGCACCTGCGGCGCGCGCGTGAGCGGCACCGTCAACGTATCGAGTTTGGCGAACGGAATCCCATCGATCAGATCCAAACGTGCGCGGGGCAGAGCCAGCGTGAAGTGGAGGTTGGTGCCGGTGATCAGCATTCCCTTCATCGCCTTCATGAGAACATCCGCCCGTACGCTTGGCTCGCCATTGTTGATCGTGACGGGAACCGATGTCGTAAGCTGACCATCGCGGACGATGATGAAAGTCGGCGCGGGGGTGATTGCCGACACTCCAGCTATCTGCGCGACCAGAAGCAGCGCGATCATCGAGTGCGCACCGCGCGCTGCATGTCGCGTTCGTCGTCGCGGCGTTTTTCATCCGCGCGCTTGTCGTAGAGCTTCTTTCCCTTGCCCAGGGCGAGCGCGACTTTCGCCTTTCCGCGCCTGAAGTAAACCTCCAGTGGAATCAGCGTCAGCCCCTGGCGCTCGACCGCGCCGATCATCTTGCGGATCTCCTTCCGATGCAGCAGGAGCTTCCGCGTCCTCGTGGGCTCGTGATTGAAATAACTCGCCTGTTCGTAGGGCGAAATGTGCAGGTTGAGCAGAAAAACCTCTCCATCCTTAACGATCGCGTAGGAATCAGCGATGTTGGCCTTTCCGTTCCGAAGCGACTTGACCTCACTGCCGGTCAGAACCAACCCCGCTTCCCATGTGTCGATGATGTGGTAGTCGTGTCTGGCGCGTTTGTTCCGCGCGACCGACTCTTTCGCATCCTTCTCGACTGTCTCAGCCATTTGACTTCGTGCTCAAGTTAGACGCAACAACGATGCTGGGAAAGCGCTCGCGTTGACTTCACTATCCTCAGTGAGACGAACTCTTCGACGCCACCAAGCAGATCGCGTTGACTTCACTATCCTCAGTTTCTATCTTCGGAGTCGAGATCGCCGGAGTGGTGGAACTGGTAGACGCGCTGGCTTCAGGAGCCAGTGAGCGCAAGCTCGTGGGGGTTCGAGTCCCCCCTTCGGCACATAAAAAAGAACGGCGCGTCTGCTCAGTCAGACGCGCCGTTTCTGCATCCGGTCTGGAAATCTAAACCGTCTCGAGAATCGGAAGGCCGACTTTCCCGGCCTCCCTGCGCTCCTCGCTCGGCAAGCCCACTCGCTCGCGCACAGTCGGCTCGTCGTGCAGCAGGTCGGCGAGACTCACGCCTTGGAGCACGTCGTCGATTCGATGCTGCAACATCACCCACACCGGCCTGATGCTGCAGTTGTGCGACGCGGAGCAACGCTCTTCTTCGACCGGATGACTCACGCAGTGGAGGTCGAACGTCTCGAGCTCCGAGGCGTGGATCACGTCTCTAATGGAAATCTCGGCGGGTGGCCGTGCCAGAACGTATCCGCCCCTCGCGCCCCGCGTGCTCGCGATCACTCCGGCGCGCCTGAGCCTGAGCAGAATCTGTTCGACATAGTCGGCCGGAAGGCGTTCCTGTCGCGCTATCTCCCGCCCGTTCACCGGTCCGAGATCGGTGCGCTTGGCGAGGTTGAGCGCGCAAATCACTCCGTACTCAGCCCAGGTCGTTATCCGCATGCATTCAGGATAGGGTTTTGGTGGTGGTGAGACAAGGGCCCATCAGAATGCAACTGCCACTGATGACTACCGGCCGGGCACATCGGTCGGGTGAGAACCGCAACTTACGACTACCGGCCGGGGGAGCCGTGGGCTGGCCGGCTGATGGCTACGGGCGGGCTGTTGGCGCGCGGATACTAGCACACGGGGTCTGAGCAAACCGTCGTCACTCTTCTGGTCACGTATCCGTGGGTCAGCGCCGAGGGACAGCCAGCACGCAGCCACGAGCCGACCCGCCGACGGCTCCCGGCCGGTAGTCATCACTTGCAGTTTCTAGTTGCAGTTCCTCACCCGACCGACGCACCCCCGTGCTTCCCCCCCGGCACCCCAATCTCCGTCATCTTGCGAAGGTCGAGCACCTCATCGATCTCTTTTTCTGGCAGCACCTTCTCCCGCTTTACCAGGTCCCGGATGAGCACGTTCTCCTTGACCGCCTGCTTGCTGATCTCGGCAGCACGGGCGTAGCCGATCTGGGGGGCGAGAGCCGTCGCCAGGGCCGCCGAGCGCTCTAGCCAGTACCTGCACTGCGCTTCGTTCGCCTCGATCCCCTTCACCGTCTTCTCGGCGAAGACGCGCGCCGAGTTCCGCAGGATCGTCATCGAGAATAGAACGTTGTGCGCGATCACGGGCATCATCACGTTCAGCTCGAGCTGTCCGTGCTCGGACGCGACTGCCACGCAGG
Source organism: Gemmatimonadaceae bacterium (assembly GCA_041498575.1). GTDB lineage: Bacteria > Gemmatimonadota > Gemmatimonadetes > Gemmatimonadales > Gemmatimonadaceae > UBA4720. The sequence goes on along the minus strand of JBGQIT010000040.1, from coordinate 4,312 downwards.
CGTCGTTGCCGATTACCTGGAAACAAACCTGGTTCACCATCTCCGGGATCGATGGATTGACCTTGCCGGGCATTATGGATGAGCCCGGCTGCACCGACGGGAGGCGGATCTCGTCGAGACCGGTGCGGGGTCCACTGGCAAGCAGGCGCAAATCGCTTGCGATCTTGCTCAGGTCGAGCGCCAGAACTCTGAGCTGCGAGCTGAAGCCCGCGACGTCGCCCATGCTCTGCATCAGCTGGATCCGGTCCTTCCCTTCACGCAACTCCACCTTCGCCGATTCGCGGAGGTGCTTGACCATGAGCTTCGGATATTCGGGTTCGACGTTCACTCCGGTCCCGACAGCGCTGCCACCGATTCCCAGATCGCGCAAATAGTCCGCGGCTTCGACTACCCGCTTGAGACCGCGCCGCAACGATCCTGCGTAAGCGTCGAGCTCCTGGCCAAGCCTGATCGGCATCGCGTCCTGGAGGTGTGTGCGGCCGGATTTCAGCACGCCGTCGAACTCCTTCCCCTTTTTCTCGAACTCCTTGGCGAGACCATCGAACGCCTTCTCGAGGCCGCCGAGCTCGCTCAAGCACGCGAGACGAATGGCAGTCGGAATCACGTCGTTGGTCGACTGCGCCATGTTGACATGATCGTTCGGATGAACGGGCGAGTACGTCCCGCGCTTGGCGCCGAGGATTTCGTTGGCGCGGTTCGCCAGCACTTCGTTGACGTTCATGTTGTGCGATGTGCCCGCGCCAGCCTGGTATACGTCGACGACGAAATGCTCGCGGTGCTTGCCGGCGAGGATCTCATCCGCCGCCTTCACGATCGCATCCGCAATCTTCGGTTCGAGCCGTCCCGTTTCCTTGTGGGTTAGTGCCGCCGCGCGCTTGATTCGCACTGTAGCGTCGACGAAGGCGGGCATCGGCCGCAGCCCGCTGATCGGAAAATTCTGCACGGCCCGCAAAGTCTGCACGCCGTAAAGCCCGTCATCGGGGACTTCGAGAGTGCCAAGCGGATCCTTCTCGGTGCGAGTCTTGTCGCTCATGGTCGTTGGCTGTGAAGATCCAAGTTAGCGTCCCACAATGCGGGCGGTGCCGTTCAGAAACGGATTCGACAGTCGCTCCTGTCCGATCGTCGTCTCCATGCCGTGACCCGGATAAACCACGGTCTCCGGAGCGAGCGCCGATATTTTCTCGAGCGATGCGGCCAGCTTCGGTGGGTTCGAGAAGGGCAGATCTGTTCTGCCGATGGATCCAGCGAACAGGCAGTCGCCAACGAGCGCGATTCCGTTGCCGTGTATGACGACGTGCCCGGGAGCATGTCCGGGCGTGTGGATCACCGTCATCTCGGCGTCCCCAACTTTGAGCCGCTGGCCATCCGAGAACTCCTGATCGGGAGCGGGCGGCTCTTCGAACGGAAGTCCATATACCTCCGCCTGCCGCGACGCGGCTTCGTATAGCCGGCGGTCGAGGGGATGCAAATAAATGGGCACGTCCCATTTCCGCTTCACGGACGCGACTGCGCCGACGTGATCGACGTGGGCGTGGGTGATCCAGATCGCGTCGAGAGTCGCGCCCGAGCTCTCTATTGCGTCCACGAGTCGCTCACCCTCGCTCCCCGGATCGACTATCACCGCGCGGTTCGAGGGACCATCCACCAGCAGATAGCAGTTCTCCTGGAACGGTCCGACGGTGATGGTCTTGACGTTCACCGCTACTTCGCTGCTTTGCCGCGAAACTGGGTCCACACGACCAGGGTCAGACATCCCCGATCAAATTTCCGAAACTGAATTGGCACTTCTCCCGGCTGATAGATCTCGAGACCAATCACATCGTCGGGATTCACGACCATGTCGAGATCGCCCGCCTGCAGGTCGCGCCATTCGAATCCGTCGACGAACACTCGAGTGCACGGCGCATTCGCCGAGTACAAGCTGGTGACTCCGCTCCTCCCTCTGATGACGGTCCCGCCACGCTGATGGCCCACTGTGACGCTGGGCAGACCCTTCATCATATCGGAGATGTTGTTCGGCTTCCGCCGATCGATGTCCTCTCGCGTGAAGAAATACCCTCCGCTCGCCCGTCTGCGCGCGGTGAAACCCGATTTGTCCAGGGCAAGATCGCGCCGCGCGGTAATGAATACGGGGTCGAGCACATTGACCTTGTCGCCGACGGTCACCGTTACATCGAGCGGTTCGCGCGACGTCACGTTGATCGCCTCAGCCGCCGTCGCGAAACTCAAACTCCTGGCCACCAGTACCTGGGTGCCGGTAAGAACTCCGGCGAGTCGGAATGATCCATCTTCACGAGTCATCGCGGACACGCCGGAGACTGGGATCTCCACCCGAGAGCCCGACACGGGCTTGCCCGTTGGCGACACCACATGGCCCATCACGGTCCCGGTGGTGCGCGTGCCGGGCTTGTCGGGAATCGACATCGCCTGGAATGCCAAGAGCGCGCCGTTCAGGGCGACGGGAACTTCCGGCGTCGTTAAATCGCCGCGCATGACCTGCAAAGTCCCGTCGAGATCTGAAGGCAGCCCACACAGCTTGAAGAATCCGGAGCCGCTGGTCTCCGTGTGCAGCTCGTGCGGAGTGCGTACAACGCCCGCCTCCTTGCTGACCCGCACGTCGGTCCACGCGAGTGATACCCTCGCGCCCGAGATCGGCTGATCGTTGTCCGGATCGAGCACTCTTCCAGCGACCGCGGCGGGCGTGGACGGGGCTTGTTCGCTTCCGCAGTAGCGACGCACGAGCGTCGGGACAGAAGGCACGGCCAGCGTTACGACCCCGGCGCTGTCAGGCCCGATGACGAATGGCTTCGTGGCAAGCGTAATTCCGAGGCTTTCCAGGAGCGGATGAAATACGCCGACCTGATAGGTTCCCGGCGCGAGGCTGTCGATGGTGAACCGGCCAAGCGAGTCCGTCTTCACCGTAGTTGCCACGCCTGACGCAATCACCTCCGCGCCCTGAAGCGGCATCCCGTCCACGCTGTCGGCCACCACGCCGACGATTCTCGAATTCCGGGGGCCGCCGTTCTGAGCAAGCGAAAGGGTGAGCGGAATGGCGATGGCGAAAGCGGCCAGCGTCAACGCACGCATCATGTATATCCTCCCCCGCTGACGTGGGAACTCGCCACAGCCTCCCGTGTTGCCTCGCGCGAACCGTCGCGCTCCGACTCCTTGAAGCGCGTGATGTACTTGTCCGCGGCTATGGCCGCCGTCGTCGCATCACCAGATGCCGTCGTGACCTGCCGCGAGAGCTGCGCCCTCAGATCGCCCGCCACAAAAAGGCCCGGGATCGAGGACATCATGGCGTTGTCAGTGAGCACGTAGCCCATCACATCGTGGTCGAAGTGCCCGGCGATCACACCGGTATTCGGCCGGAACCCGACAAAAATGAACAAGCCGGTCGCGGCGAGTAACGTCCGCTCCTGTGTCACGAGGTTGTGCAGCCGGAGGCCTATCATCCCCTCCTGCGGATCGCCCTCGACCTTCTCGGCGATGGTGTCCCAGATTACCTCGATCTTCGGATTGTCGAATACATGCTGCTGGAGAATCTTCGACGCGCGGAACTCGTGCCGGCGATGGATCAGGTAAACCTTGCTCGCGTATCGCGTGAGAAAATCGGCCTCCTCTACGGCGGCGTCTCCGCCGCCGACCACGGCCACGATCTGTTGCTTGAAGAACGCCGCATCGCAGATCGCGCAGTACGATACTCCCTTCCCGGCGTACTCCAGCTCACCCGGAATCCCGAGCTTGATGGGAGTTCCACCAGCGGTCACGATGACGGCGGGCGAACGGAAGATGTCCCCGGTTTCGGCCTCAGTGTGGAAATACCCGTCGGGCATCTTGGTCACCGACGTCACGCTGGTCGTCTCGAAGAACTCCGCCCCGAACTGTTTGGCGTGCGCGGCGAACTTTTCCGCGAGCTCATAGCCAAGGATCTTCGGGAAGCCGATCACGTCGTCGAGATACTCGGTATTGAGCAGCTCTCCACCAGGAAACCCGCGCTCGAGCACGGCGGTGCGGAGCATCGCACGGCCCGTGTAGAGCGCCGCGGTCATGCCTGCCGGACCCGCCCCCACGATGACAACGTCGTATTCACGCACGGTCGCCAAAGGAATCACCTGTAAAGAAGTGCTGCTGACAAGACATTCTACAGACGAAATATACCGCGCTGGCGCGTGTTTTCGCGTCGTCAGTAGCGAACGTGACGGCCTCCGTCGACGATAATCGTCTCGCCTGTCACGTAGTCAGCACCGAGCAGGTAGAGCACCGCCTGTGCGACGTCCTCGGGGCTGCCCAGTTTTCCGAGCGGCGTCGT
>JBGQIT010000039.1:0-12439 GCA_041498575.1 Gemmatimonadaceae bacterium | reverse complement strand
GGCAGGAGGTACGGAATCAGCGTGATGCTGTCGTCTGCGATGCGTCGATCGTGTATGTAACCGTGTCGCATGAAGGAAAACCGATTCCGGTTCCCGATCAGTGGCGGACGCTCTTCGCCCCATGGGAAGAGGAAAAACCCCGTTGAACAATCCGGGACGGTGGCCTAAGAGCGCACGCATCCCGGACGAGGGGAAAGTCAGTTGAGCAATCCGGGGCGAGGGCCCGACACCGTCAGCGCGACGGAGCAGTCGATTCCGGCTCAGATCGGCGCCGTACTGTTCCGTCACCGCGGCTGGCTGCCACTTCTCTTTCTCGGAATTCCCCTGGTCATGCCGGGATCCACTTCTCCGTTTCGCTGGGAAGTTGGAATCACGCTCATCGTGATCGGGGAAGCGATCCGCCTGGCAGGTGTCGCGGCGGCGGGCACGGTGACGCGCCGCCGCTCGCGCAACGTGCAGCGGCTGGTCACGTACGGAATCTTCGCGTGGGCGAGAAACCCGCTCTACATCGGCAATTTTCTGATCTGGCTGGGGTTCGTCACCATCTCTGGCGTGCTCTGGTTCCTGCCGATTGCGGTGCTGCTCTTCGCGGTCGAGTACGAGCTGATCGTTCGCTACGAAGAAGGCGTGCTCGAATCGATCTTTGGCCGCGAGTATCTCGACTACAAGAGCGAAACGCCGCGCTGGATTCCCCGGCCGCCGAAAGGTCCGCAGCCCGAGGGCGAGCACCACTGGGGTGAGGCGTTCAAGAGCGAGATCAGCACATTTCTACAGTACGCGGTGCTGCTGCTCGCGTTCTGGGTCAAGAGTCAGGTTATGGAAGGAACTGGCGGGGTGTGGGCGAAGGGGTTCATCACGAGATTCTGACGAACGGCGGTTAGGACCTAAAAGAACGGGATCCGAGATGTGAGAGGCACAGTTGTTAGTGCTTAGTCACCACGCTTCCGACTTGCATCTGCGCGGTTCGTCTCTACCGCACAGCCTGTACCCTGAATAGACCGAGTGTCGTCCCGGCGTCGTCCACTAGGAACTACGATCTACGCCTCTGACATCTCGGATCCCGTTCCGTTCAGCAGTTCAGTTTGCCTTTGCGCGGCACTCCACGCAAACCGGCCGTTCACTCGAGAATCTCGCCCGAATCTTCTCGACAAACGACCCGTACAAATGCTCATCGCATAGCGATCTTTTGCACGTCGTGCACACGCCCCCTTTCCCAACTCTGAAAAATGCCTTGCACTTGTCGCACTGCCAGCTGAACGCGGACTGGCGGAAGAACGGTGGCACTTACACAATCGCCAGAGTCTGAGAGCCGCTCCACGACGTGCCGGGCTTGAGCTCCACCGGGGAGCCGATCTGCGCCGCCTCTACGCACACCATCCTCATATAGTCTTCCGTGTCCAGCCCGATGAAGCCCGTCACCTTTTCGGCCCACGGATTCCAGACGACGGCATCTTTGAATCCCGCCGAGCGGATCTCGATCCGGCGCTCATTCCCGCGATCTTCCACTTCCACCTTCTTCGGGGCCTTGAGGTACACGCGATCGGTTTCGTCCGAGATCACCAGCTTCTTCGCCTCGTCCTTCGTCTCGTTTCCGCCCTGTGTCTTGTCGAGGTACCATTTGCCGGTGAAGCCGCGTATCGCCGTTTCACGGATGTCGGCCACCGCGAGGTAGGTATGGAGCGCGGTGGTGAAACTGAACAGCTCGTCGCCGGTGTTGAACGCATCGAGTTTCACCTGGAGCGACTTGTCGTCGAGCGTGACCGTGAGCTCCGTGCGGAAATGATACGGCCACAGCTCGCGCGTGCGGTGATCGTCCGTCAGCACAAGCTTGACAGAGGATGGCTCGTCCGACGAGTCGGCGTTCTCCACCAGCTGCCATTCTGATTTCCTCGCGAAGCCGTGCTGCGGCAACGGGCCGATGTTCGCGAACTGCGGCCACACGACCGGAATACCTCCGCGAATCGGATCTCCCGGCGCGAACGTCGCCGTCTTCCCCATGAACAGCACTTCCCTGCCGCCCGCGGGAATCCACGAGGTCACGTGCGCGCCATTGAGGTACACATCCGCCGAGCTGCCGGAGGGATGCGAGAGCAGCACGGTGGACATTCCGTTCTTGCCGGGAACGATGGGAGGAGTCATGGGATCAGATATTGAGGGCCGAACACTGGATTCCGCCAGTCGCTCGGATGGAGATAGCTACCGGTTGGGCCGTCCCGGAGGGTTGGGACTCTTGAACACTTCGCGGTTGATCTGGACGAACTCCTTGAGATTCGCGGGCACGTCCTCTTCAGGAAAAATTGCGGTGACAGGGCACTCCGGCTCGCACGCGCCGCAATCGATGCACTCGTCGGGATGGATGTAGAGTTGATCGGGTCCTTCATAGATGCAGTCCACCGGACACACGTCGACACAGGCGCGGTCCTTCGTATTCTTGCAGGCTTCAGTTATGACGTAGGGCATGTCGTTCCCGATAGTGCCGCGGCGGCACCAACATGGTAAGCCGCGCCGAAGATGATTCCTTGCCGAAAAATAGACCCGGCCGATTGAATAGCAACCGCGTTTCTCATCACTTGAAGGTCCCCACCACCACCCCAAGCAGGAAGAGAGCGAGTATCAAGAGAAAAACAGTCGCGACCCGCCGCCGGGTCCTCCGTACCGCTGTCCAAACTTCTTCGTCGAGGTAATAGGTTCCCGGCGCCGCCTCGCGAATAACGGCGCGATCGCGTAGCCGCTTGAGCCCCAGCGATTCTCCGAGCCCGATCGCCGTGTATGACTGTGCTGATTCACGCGAGGTAGCGCCGGCCACGCGGAAATCGTCCACGACCTCCTTCCCCCGCCTTATCAGTATCGCGGCAACTGCTGCGCCCATATCAGCGGCTCCTTTGATGATTCATCGCAAAACTACCGGCGCCAGGGCGGAATGTCGCCCCGCTTCTTGTCGAGATCGGGATTCTCACGAAACAGCGTTGCCGTCCGTCCGATCACTTGCACCACCGCCGAATTGGTCGCCGTCGCCAGCGAGTTCGCCATCTCCTTTGGCTTCACCTGGTCCTTGTTCCCCAGTTTCACTTTCACCAGCTCGCGGGTGCGCAGCGCGTCGTCGAGAGCGCCGACGAGAGATGGCGTGAGTCCGTGCTGTCCGACGTGCACGGTCGGCGTGAGATGGTGTGCTTCGGAGCGAAGCTCCGCCCGTTCCTTGCCCGTCAATTCCTCATCCTGCCCGGCTTCGTGATGAAGCTGCGTACGTCGATCGGCGTCCCATTCCAGTAGTTGGCGTCACTCCGCATCACCTGAAAGTGCAGGTGCGGGGTGTTGGGCGGCGCATTGCCCGTCGTTCCGACGAACCCGATCACATCGCCCTCCTGCACCTCAAGCCCTTCCTTCGTGTTCGGCGCGTAACCCATGAGGTGCGCATAGTACTGCACGTAGCGCCCGCTCGCATCGGCGATATAAATCGTAATTCCACCCGCGCCATTATTTGCCAGCTTGATGATCCGGCCCGGCGCGGCAGCCAGCACCGGGGTCCCGCGCATCGCGAGAATGTCGGTTGCCATATGGATGCGGCCGCTGCTTCGAGCCTCGTGGTACGTATCCCTCAGCTCCAATGGCGAGATCCCCTCGACCGGAACCATCAGCGGATGCGCGCGGAAGTAAGCCGAATCGGATGGCAGCATTGGTCGCATGTCGAGCCTCACCGGGGCATCGCCGCCAGGACCACCAACGACGCCAGGCGGCACCTTTTTTGGACCCCCATCGCTCGGTGCGCGAATATTGACGCAAGTCGTCGCGCCTACCACCGCGCAGAAGAGCGACGCGCAAACGCGTGAGACGCGCGCCACGCTGGCGCACCGCTCACAGAACCGCTCGAGCTCAGCTCGCCGAAACACCGGCTAGCGGTTGCTCTTGCGCCTTTACCACGTCACCCGGCAATCCATGCTCCGCGGCTTCTCGCTCCTCCAGCTCGCGAGCCATCTGCGCGATGCCCTCCTCGATCGTTCTCGAATGGTGCATCGAGCAGAACTTCGGCCCGCACATCCCGCAGAACTCGGCGCTTTTGAAGTACTCGGCGGGAAGCGTCTCGTCGTGATACTCCTGCGCCCGCTCCGGATCCAGGCTCAGGCGGAATTGCTCCTTCCAATCGAACGCGTACCGCGCGCGTGATAGCGCGTCGTCACGGTCGCGCGAACCCTTCCTGCCGCGCGCGACGTCGGCTGAATGCGCGGCGATCTTGTAAGCAATCACTCCCTGACGCACGTCTTCAGCGTTGGGCAGTCCCAGATGTTCTTTCGGCGTAACGTAGCAAAGCATGTCGGATCCGAACCAGCCGATCATCGCGGCGCCGATCGCGCTCGAGATATGGTCGTAGCCGGGCGAGATGTCGGTGACGAGCGGACCGAGCGTGTAGAACGGCGCCTCGTTGCAGACTTCCTTCATCCGGCGGACGTTCATCTCGATCTGATCCATTGGGATGTGTCCGGGTCCTTCGACCATCACCTGCACGTCGCGCTCCCACGCGCGCCGGGTCAGCTCGCCGAGCGTGTCGAGCTCCGCGAACTGCGCGCGGTCACTGGCGTCAGCGATGCATCCGGGGCGCAGGCTGTCGCCGAGTGAAACGGTAACGTCATAGTAGCGAAGGATGTCGAGGACGTCGTCGAATCGCTCATAGAGCGGATTCTGCTTGCGGTGCGCCATCATCCACACCGCGTGCAGGGATCCGCCGCGGCTCACGATGCCGGTGATGCGTCCGTGCACGAGCGGGAGATGCTCGATCAGAATCCCGGCGTGGAGAGTCATGTAGTCGACGCCTTGCTTGGCCTGGTGCTCGATCATGTCGAGCAGATCGTCGGCGGTGAGCTCCTCGAGCTGCTTGTCCCACTTGCCGTCGGGGCCTCCCTGCACCGCCTGGTAAATCGGAACCGTGCCAATCGGAACTGGCGAAGCCGCGATAATAGCGCGCCGGATTCCGTCGATGTTGCCGCCGGTGGAGAGATCCATCACCGTGTCGGCGCCGTACTTGACCGCGATCTGGAGCTTCTCGATCTCGCCGTTCACGTCGGACGATACCTGCGAATTGCCGATGTTGGCGTTGATCTTCACCCGAGCAACCTTGCCGATCGCCATTGGCTCGAGCGCGAGCGCGAGGTGGTGGATGTTGGCGGGGATGATGAGGCGTCCGATCGCGATCTCGTCGCGCACGAGCTCGGGCGCAAGCTCCTCGCGCTCGGCGACGAAGCGCATCGCGTCGGTGATCTCGCCTCGACGCGCGTAGTGCATCTGTGTGCGGGCTTCCATCGTTCGACTCCCTACGCCGGTACTAACCGGATCAGGTTCTGAGGGACTTTCTCAGCCGCGCGTCGCCGCCGAAACTGGCAGCCTGGATCCCGCGCGGCACCCCTGTCTGTCTCCAATATATACACACGAAAGGCCTCGCGACTGCCGCGGGATGCTTCTGCAGCCTTCCGCCTGCCGACCCTTGGCCACAACCTTATTCCCCGAATGAGACGCGACCTGCCGCCGCATCCCGTTGTCCATGTCGAGTACCCTGACTGGGTAGACTCCGTGGTCGATTGGAAGCAAGCCTATCCCACCGACGAGGAGCGGATGCGGCTCGCAATCGCCGTCGCGCGCACGAATGTCGAGCGCGCAACCGGAGGGCCGTTTGGCGCCGCTATCTTCGAGGCTTCGTCGGGCCGGCTCGTGGCGGTGGGAATGAACAGCGTCGTCCGTCTGAACAATTGCGCGCTGCACGGTGAGATGATGGCGTTCATGATGGCACAGGCCCGTGTCGCGTCCTTCACGCTGAACGCGCCCCAGCTGCCTGTTCACGAGTTGTTCACATCTTGCGAGCCATGCGCGATGTGCCTCGGCGCCACGCTCTGGAGCGGCGTACAGCGCGTAGTTTACGGTGCGACACGCGAGGACGCTTCGCGACTCAACTTCGAGGAGGGACCCGTTTTCCCGGAATCGTACGAGTACCTGGAGGAGCGGGGGATCCGGATCGTGCGCGGCGTACTGCGCGATGAAGCGCGCGCAGTGCTCGAGATGTACCGCGCCAAGGGCGGGAAGATTTACAACGGATGACGACGCGCCTGGAACAGAAGACCCAGCCCGGCAACGAATGAATACAAGTCTCGACCCGTCTGCACTCGCCGAGGCATCAGCAGCGCTCCGCGAAGCGAATTTGGCGTTCGCCAAAGCGCATCCCGGTGAAAGCCCCGGCCGCCAGCCGGTACACACCGTGTATGGCGGCGCACAGCTCTTCAAGTCCGACTCCGTTCCCAAGCTCGGCGCCATCGCCCTTCGCGCATTGGATCAGTACGCGTCGAAACCGGTCACGCTCGGTACCGCGCTTGGAATCGAAGATCATCCGGCGCTCAAGACGATAGACCGGCGTGTTCGCGACAAGCTCGCACGCGAGCCAATCGAAGATTTTCGGATCGACTTCGAGGATGGGTACGGCAACCGCCCTGACGCGGAGGAGGACAATCACGCCGGCGTCGTTGCGCACGAGCTGGCGAAGGGGATGCGCGACGCGACGCTGTCGCCGTTCATCGGCATGCGCGTCAAGCCGCTCAACGAAGAGTTGCGCGCGCGAAGCATTCGCACGCTCGATCTCGTTCTTACCGCGCTCGTCGAGGAGGGAGCCGGCGCGTTGCCGAAGGGTTGGATCGTCACAATCCCGAAGATCACGATCCTCGAGCAGGTCGAGTATACCGTCAGCGCTCTTCGAGCGCTCGAGCGCAAGCTCGGACTCACCGACGGCGAGCTGCGCTTCGAGGCGATGGTCGAGACACCGCAGATCGTGCTCGACACCAGTGGCCGGTCGCTCCTTCCGCGGATTCTCGACGCGTCGGACGGGAGGCTCAGGGGCGCCCACTTCGGGACCTACGACTATACGGCTGGCATCAACATCACGGCCGCGTATCAGCGCATGCAGCATCCCGCTTGCGAGTTCGCCAAGCATTTCATGCAGGTCGCGTTTGCGGGGACCGACGTCTGGCTCTCCGACGGATCGACGACGGTGATGCCGGTGCCCGTCCACCGTGAGGGCAAGGCCGGACCGAAGCTCACGAAGAAGCAGCAGGCCGAAAACGCGGCGAGCGTGCACCACGCCTGGCGACTCCACTTCGACGACGTGCGCCACTCGCTCGCCGGCGGCTTCTATCAGGGGTGGGATCTCCACCCGGCGCAGCTCATGACTCGCTACGCTGCGCTCTACAGCTTTTTTCTCGACGGAATCGACGCCGCGGGTGTTCGTCTCAGCAACTTTGTCGGTAAAGCCGCGCAGGCGACTCTCGTCGGCGATGTGTTCGACGATGCCGCCACCGGCCAGGGACTTCTGAATTTCTTCCTGCGCGGGATAAACTCGGGCGCAATCACCGAAGCAGAAGCGCTGAAGATGACCGGCCTCACCGCGGATGAATTCCGTGGACGGTCGTTCGTGAAGATCATGCGCGGCAGAACCTGAACGGCGGCATCGTGGAACTCGTCGATCTGGTTGCCCGATGGATTCACGTGATTGCCGCAATTATGTGGACCGGCAACTCGATGCTGTTCAACTGGCTCGATCGAAGTCTGCGACCTGCATCCCCCGAAACGTCCGGCAGCCCGGCCTCCAAAGGAACGCTGGGCAACATCTGGTTGCTGCACAGCGGAGCGTTCTATTTCGTGGAGAAGACGCTACTGGGCGGCCAGCCGCTGCCGCGCCCACTGCACTGGTTCATGTGGCAAGCGTACACGACCTGGTGGAGCGGCGTGACGCTTCTGGTTGTCGTGTACTACTTCGGAGGCCGCGCGGCGCTCGTCGATTCTACGTTCGCCCCTCTCAATCATCGAACGGCGATCCTCGTCGCTGTTGCAGCAATCGTTGGCGGCTGGGCCCTTTACGAATCGATGCAGCGGTTGTTGGCCCCGCGCGCGCCGCGAGTCGCGCTGGCGATATGGATCATTGGCCTCACCGCAATCGCCATCGCGCTGACCCAGTTGTTCAATGGCCGCGCCGCGTTCCTTCACGTTGGTGCGATGCTCGGCACGATCATGGCCGCCACTGTTGTTTTCACGATCGTCCCTTCACAGCGCGAGCTCGTCGCGTCCGTCTCCGAGGGACGTGGTGCCGATCCCGCCGTCTCCGCGCGTGCGAAGCGCGTGTCGATCCACAATAACTATTTCACGTTCCCGGTCATCGTGCTGATGTTGATCAGCCACTTTCCGGCGGTGTACGGGAGCCGGCTGAACTGGCTGCTACTGCTCGCATTGATCGCCGCGGGAGCGTCGGTACGTCATGTTCTCAACATCCGATTCACTTTTCCGGAGTGGCGGCCGGTTCTGGCGGGGACCATGGTGGGGAGTGTGCTGGTGTTGATCGCCATACTGCGCGCCGGGTCAGCCGCAAATGTTGTCGCTGCGCCCGGTGCATCGGGGCCGGTGAGCTTCACCCAGGCTCGTCATGTCATCGATCGGCGATGTGCTGCGTGTCATTCGGCGGAGCCGAGTGATAACAGCTTCGGTGTGGCACCAGGAGGAGTGATGTTCGATACGCCGGAGCAGATCCTTGCCCACGTGGCTCGGATCCGTGAGCGTGCGGTAGTGACGCGGACGATGCCGCCGGGAAACAAGACGAACATCACGGACGTTGAGCGGGCGATGCTCGGCAGATGGATCGCGCAGGGAGCCGTTACGCGGTAGAAGGTGCGTACAAAGTGCGAGATCTTGGATCCAGAAATCCTTGGCGGCAGTACGGAAGCTCCGAGTTATTCCGCTCCCGAGCTTACAGCTCCCTGCTTCGGTATTCGATGCGCCCTCCGCAGCGCACATTCACCAGAAATTCAAGGCTAGCTGCCGCGGTAAGTCGAATACCCAAATGGGCTGAGGAGTAGGGGCACGTGGTAGTGCTCCGCGCCCCCGTCGATGCGGAAGTTGACTACGATCTCGGGGAAAAAGGATTCGCGCCCGGCTTTCGAGAAGTACTCGGCGACGTAGAACGTCAACGTGTAAGTGCCCTGACTCAACGGTGCATCCTTTTTGTGAAGGTCACGCACCCTTCCATCCGCATCAGTCACTCCCGACCCCACAACGTCGTCCCCGCGCTCGAGCGTGACTCGAATCCCCTGCGCCGGCCGGCCAAGCGCCGTGTCAAGCACGTGCGTGCTGAGCGTGCTCACGCTACCTCCCCTTTGCTAACAGTTTGTCGAGTCTCAACCCCGTAATCTTCCGTTGCTCCTCCGCCGCCGCGCGAAGCTCGACGTCCGGATCATTTCGCAGCCGCTCGCGAGCAAGCGCCAGCATCTCCTCGGCACTCTTCCCGGTAGCGAATACTATGTAGGTATAGCCGAAGCGCTGTTCATATTCGCGGTTCGCCGCCGCCAGCTCTGCGCGTACATCATCAGGCGCCCGCGCAATTCCTGACTGCTCACCTGCCGCCCAGGCACTGCTACGTTCGCTCTGCGGCATGGAACTCTTCTGCTCGCCGATCCGCGGATGGTGCGAGAATGCTTCCTGCCAGTCAGCGGGGCCCAGCGTCCACCAGATCTCGTCCGCGGTCGAGAGGACAACAGCGCGCGACTTGAATGGCCTGCGCGCCAACATCCCTGTCACCCATCGGGATGCGCCGCAACAATCGGAAAGCAGCTTGTTCGCCTGGGGATTCGACATCGCGTCGAGCTCGGCGACGCTTACTGTCACGCTCGCTTCAGCCGGCAACGCTGCCGTACAACCGCAGCCGTGCGACGCCGCCGTCGGGATAGATGTTCAGCCGAACGTGCGTCGCGGCCTTGGGCGACAGACTATTCCAGCGATGCTGCTGGTGCGCTTCAAGCGGCGCCTCCGGCACCAGCACCTGCCATCGCGCAGTGCCTGCGTCAAACGATGCGCCAGCGTCCGCGTACTCCAGCATACATTTGCCCGGAGCGTTGCCCTTGAAGTGATCGGTGTCGAGCTCGACCCGCTCGACTACGCCGCGACGCGCCAGGCGAACGATCGCCCAGTCGTGGCCGGGGCCGCGCCGGCGCTTCGTCTCCCAGCCGTCGCCCATGTGCGTAGAGCGGCCGGGCAGAATGAGATTCTGGCGATACCCGTAGTGCATGTCGCTGCACGAGACGACGAAACCGCCGTTCTTGAGCGCGGCGAGATCGACCTCGTGTCCCGCCTTGAACACGCCTTCGTCGGGCACCACTTCTCCGTGTACGCGTAGCCGCGCGACACCACCGTCAGGAAAGATGTTGAGCCTCAGATGCGTGACACGACGGCTCCTTGATTTGATTGCGAACGCGTTAGCGCGGTCGCCTTTCAATGGAGATTTCTTCAGCAGCGGCTGCCACTCGGTGTCGTCACTCAATATCTGATCGACCGAAGGCGTCCCGCCGACCGAAGTGGAATCAATGCTGGCTTCTTCCGGATAGTTTCCAGTGAAAAAGCTGGTGTCTATCACCACTCCGTGGACGATTCCCGGCAAGCCGAGGCGAACTATTGCCCAGTCGTGACCAGGTGTGCGGCGACGTCGTGTTTCCCACCCGTCCATCCACTTGCCGCGATCTGTGTACTCACCCTCGTGCCACTCTGGACGATTGGCCTTGACCAGGTTTTCCTTCGGCGCGAAGAAGTCGTCATTCGCGGCTATCACCACACCACCCAACCGCTCGGCGGCGAGATCGGGAAGATCCATCCACAACTGAGACTTGGTGCGCTTTTTCGAAGCGACGGTCATCAGCCAAAGATACGACGTCCGCCGACGTACGTCGCCAACACCTTGCCGAAAAGCTCGCGCCCCACGTACGGCGTCACTTTGTGCCGATGCAGGATCTTAGTGGGATTGACGATGAAGCTGGCCTCCGGATCCCACAGTGTGATGTCGGCGTCGTATCCTGGGGCGAGCGCTCCCTTTCGACCTTGAAGACCCGCGAGCCGCGCTGGCGCTGCGCTCATCCACTCGGCGATCCGCTCCGGCTTCAACCCTCGAATGCGAGCCCCCGTCCACACGGCAGACAGCGAGAGCTGGAGCGACGCAATCCCGCCCCACGCGGAAAAGAAATCCCCCTCTGTCTTCTTCATCGCCGGCGGACACGGCGAATGATCCGACGCGATCAGATCAATGCCTCCCGCAATGACCGCCTCCCACAACGCATCACGCTCGGCCTTGTCCCGGATGGGCGGAGCACACTTGTACTCCGTGGCACCGTCGGGAATCTCTTCCGCCGCGAAGGTGAGATAATGCGGACACGTCTCCACGGTCAAAGGGAGCCCCCGCGCGCGGGCGGTGCGCACGATGTCGAGCGAGGTCGCAGAGGACAAATGAACGATGTGAACGGGCGTCGGAGACCGGGCCATCAGCTCGACCAACAGCGTGATCGCGGCGCGTTCTGCGGCGTCCGGCCGGGTCGTGAGATAATCCCCGTACTTTCGAGAACTCCCGCGGCTCGCCAGCAGACACGCAGGATCTTCGGCGTGCACCATCAGCGGCAGCCCAAGCCGTTCCAGCACCGGGAACGCCTCACGCAGGACGCGTTCACTGACGGCCGGAAATTCGTCCACCCCCGACGGGGAAAGAAAGCACTTGAATGCGCGAACACCGGCGTCGCGAAGTGCTTCGAGCTCACCCACGTTCCCCGGCACAACGCCGCCGATGAACTCGACGTTCACGACGCTTTTTCCGCGCGCCGCCTCGCGCTTGGCTTCCAGCGCGTTGACTGTAGTCGTCGCCGGGATGGAATTGAGCGGCATGTCGAGGATCGTCGTCACGCCGCCGGCGGCAGCGGCGCGCGTCCCGGTCTCGAATCCCTCCCACTCCGTCCGTCCAGGTTCATTTATGTGCACGTGCGTGTCGACGAGCCCCGGCATCACGATGGATTCGCCGGCGTCGACGATCGGGACATTGGGCGGCATTTCCTCCGACGCTCCGACGCGGACGATTCGACCATCCGCGATGTGCACAGAGGCCGCGCGCACACCGTCCGGAGTTACGACGCGCCGTCCGCGGATGACGAGGTCAGTCACCCCGTCTCGATCCAGAAGCGCCGCAGCAGATTCGTCGCCACGCGCATGCGATACTCCGCGGTCGATCTGAGATCGTCAATCGGCACGATCTCGCGCGAGAGAACCCGGCTAGCCTCGTCGATGCTTGCGCCCATGGCGAGTGAACGCTCGGTCTCGGGAACTCGCACCACCGTCGGCGCCACGCTGCCAAACGCGATGCGCGGTACGCGGGCTCTCACGCCCGCCACGACGATCTTGGAAATCGCCTGCGCCGCACGCGTGCCCACCTTCCGGAACCACTGCCTGCCTTCCATCGGTGGGATCTCGATCGCGACGATCAGCTCGTTGGGCTGCATCACCGTCGCACGGTAGCCCGTGTAGAATTTCGTGATCGGCACGCGACGCTCGCCGTTCGCGCTCCGAAGCACGACCTCCGCGTCAACGGCAGCGAGCACTGGCAACGAATCTCCGG
>JBGQIT010000038.1:0-12457 GCA_041498575.1 Gemmatimonadaceae bacterium | reverse complement strand
GTGGCGAACGTGTGTGGCATACATCAGACATTGACGCATCCGATCGAAATCACGGTGGATGCCGTTGGCGCGGAGTCGCCGGAGATAGAAGCTCCTGCTCTGCTCGAGAAAGGCGAATCTCTCTCATCCACCAGCTCTCGGGTTGACGGTCGGCAAAGAGGACCGAGCGCGCCATGACTGTGCCGGTGGTTCGTTTCTCGGTCGCCGGCAAGGAGAAATACCAGCCGACGATAGGCGAGTCGGGCCGTCGCTACACGGTGATTTACGATGGTTACTGCAAGGTGTGCGACCGGACGGTGAAGCTGCTCGCCAAGTGGGACGCGAGCCACGAACTGGAGATCATCACTTCACAGGCGTCGGGAGTGCATGCGAGGTTCCCCTGGATTCCGGTCCACGCCTACATGGACTCGATCCAGGTGATTCGGATAAGTGACGGGAAGACGTGGCAGGCCGCGGCCGCGCTCGAAGAATTGCTGAAGGTGTTGCCGAAGGGCGGGCTGATATCGTGGCTGTTCAAGATCCCGTTCGTGCGTCCGCTCGCCGATAGGTTGTACAGGTGGTTTGCGCGCAACAGGTACAAACTCGGGTGCGGTGAGCACTGCGCGGTCCGCGATCCGGATCTCGACTACAGCGACGATTGATCTTTCAAGGTTCGGCGTTCTACACAATCGACGTCTCACGGAGGCTCACATGCAGCCGATGATTCGAAGCGCACTCGTTTTACTGGCCGGTGTCCTCGCTGCTCTGTTCGTGGTAATCCTGATGGATACGGTGGCTGGTAATATCTGGGCCTTTCCAGCGGGAACTGACCCGAACAATCCGGAAAGCATGCGACTGGCTGTCGCCACCCTGCCTACTGCTGCTTTCCTGCTTCTCCTTACAGGCTGGGTTCTCGCGGGCGGGGTTGGGTCTTACATAGCTGCCCGACTTGCAACGCACGCTCGCGCAACGCACGGGCTGATAGTCGCCTTCTTTGTCCTGGTTGCGACGGTTGGAAATCTGGCGAAGTTCCCGCACCCAATGTGGTTGTGGGTCGCGTCGATCATTCTCATTCCAGTGGCGGGGTGGGCAGCAACGAAGCTAGTCCGACCTACTGTAGCATCCTAAGGGAACACCGCGAGATGAGGTTCCAGAAGCAGCTCTCGAGTTGGTCTCCGCGTCGTGTGATAGCGGCGTGCCTGCTGTGGATTATTGGCGCGCCTGTGGCAGCGGCGATCGGTCTTCTGCTCCTCGGGCTCATACTCGCCGCGTTATCGGGCCCTCAATCGATCGCGTTCGAAATCAAACTCACGAATTGGACGACCGGGTTGTTGTTGGTTCCTCCGATTGTGTTGGTGGGCTCGTGGATCTGGTCGCGGAGAAGGAGTGATTGATGCGTTTTTGCAGCAAACGAAGCGAGCGAATGTTATGCAGCTATTCTTGCAGCATATCACCCAGAGGTAATCTGAGCGCATCTTCTCTAAGCGTGCGCACGGCCGGGAGTTTGCTTTCGCTCTCAGTTTCGTTAGAGTGGGCAAGAGCTGCGAGCTACGCTGCCTTTCAAATTCCTTCGCAAGCTAATAGGCGTTAGGCGACTTCGCTGCTCCTCCGTATTGACAGTATGTACGTTGTACGTACATTATATGGATGGCCGACATTGAGTTTGCCTGGACCGCTGCCAAAGCTGCGGCGAACAAACGAAAGCATCGCGTTTCATTCAGCGAAGCACAAACGGTGTTCTACGATGAAGAGGCATTGCTTCTCGACGACCCAGACCACTCGGAAGACGAAGATCGGTTTATCCTTTTAGGTGTTTCAGCCAGTCTACGAGTACTCCTGGTCGTTCATTCGTATCGCGATGAGGACGCAATAATTCGGATCATTTCAGCCCGCAAAGCGAACGCACGGGAGCGAACGATCTACGAGGAACGGAGAAACCAATGAGAAAGCATTACGACTTCTCGAAAGCACGCAAGAACCCCTATTCTAAGCGACTCAAGAAGTCGGTAACTATTCGACTAGACGAGCCGACCGTTGAGTATTTCCGTCGGCTTGCGGAAGAAGCCGAGCTTCCCTACCAGACCTTGATCAACCTTTACTTGCGCGATTGTGCGGCAAGCAATCGCCGCCCAGCCCTTATATGGAAAGACTCACGAAAAGGCGCCGCCTAACAAAACGTCGCACCAAACGGGCGCGACAGAGTCGTGTGATTGAGTGGTTCAGAGTTGATCTGTTCCGCGCCTGGTCAGGCGGCTACCAAGGAACCGCCAGAGGAAATCTTTCAGTTCGTGCGCAGCGAGAATGGGTCGTGGCAATTCGATGGCAAAGTGGAGCCGCCGCGATCAACCTTGCGCGGAGCGAGCCGACCGCCAGAATAGAGCAGCTCCCTCGCCCAGAGACGTCCCCGATGCTCACTCAGCCTCCTCCCGCTGCCTCGCAACATTCGCCGCCAACGCCGGGCGATCGCCCTGATGACATGTCGGGGCACACACACCGCCAGGTGATCGGCTACCTCGGTCTCGCGCTCCCGATCCTGCTGGTGCAGCTGGTTCGGTTGCGTCCCAACGCGCCATCCGATCAGTGGTCCGGCGACTCGATCAGCGCATACTACTGGACGGGCGCCGTGTCGCTTTTCGTCGGCCTCCTCGCCGCCTTGTCGCTCTACCTGCTCACATATCGCGGCTACGCCAACGAGTCATACAAGTACGACCGTGGCGCCGCAATCATCGCCGGCATCGCCGCCGCGCTCGTCGCCATCTTCCCGACCACGCCGCCACACGGAATTGCACCACTGCCCTGGTGGACTAACTGGGTCAGCAAGACGCATGCGGTCGCCGCGATCACACTGTTCTCGATGTTTGCGGTCTTCTCGCTCTGGCTTTTCCGCAAGACCGCACCGGGCGGACAGCCGCCCGCCGACAAAAAGCGGCGCAATAGGATCTACCTGCTGTGCGGCATTGGAATCCTCGCCAGTATGGCGTGGGCGGTCGTCGCGGGACAGTCGGGCAGCTCGATCTTCTGGCCTGAGTCGGCAGCACTCATTTTCTTCGCGTGGTCATGGCTCGTCAAAGGTCAGGCACTGGGTTCGATCAAATCGACCCTGAGCGCCGCGAAAGACAAAGTCACCAAGAAAAAACTCCTCGGAGTAAAAGCATCGTGAGGTCGCCCGACATGTCTGTAAGTATCGAAGTCGACGACACAGACCCACGTGATCCAGCAGCGCGATGTGATCGATGTGGCGCTCAGGGTACGATAGCGCGGGCGGTGCGACACACGGCCGAGCCGTTGGTGCTCCGATACTGCGGCCCATGTTGGCCGGCGGCGCAGGAGGAGTTGGAGGCGCGGCAACGCGAGGAGAATGAGCGGTGGCGAGAAGCGGCGCGCGCATTCGCGACGCGGGACCGTAGTTCGCAAGGGGCGACCGCTTCGCCACCTTCCCCGCCGCCGGCCTGGAGTTGTTCCTCGCGCTCGTGGTACGACACACGCCGGTTCCTGGCGCTCCTAGCACAACCGGTGAAAGGAGGCCCAGCTCCGACACCTGCACAATTTGCGGCGATCGCTGTGGATATCCGCGCCAGGGCAACCGAGATGGACGGACCGATCCCACCCGAGGTCGAAGATTTTCTTGACAGGCATAACCCGCCTTCGGCATAACGATCGTTGCAGGTGTCAAACATCCTGACCGGGACCTCATGAAGTCCTTCCTGATCCTCGCGGTTTGCTTGGCCACGGTCTCGGGCTGTGTGCCGCGCCGTGAGTTGCAGCTCCAGCCACATAGCCTCTTTAATGGTAGAGACCTCTCCGGCTGGCACGTCGACGTTCCCGCACCTGACTCGAACGTGCGCCTTCGCAATCCGTTCGTCGTGCGCAACGGGATGCTCGTGAGTCTCGGAGAACCCCGCGGGCATCTCATCACCGATTCCAGCTATCGCGACTACCGACTCGAGGTTGAATACCGCTTCCCCGCAGCGCCAGGGAACGCCGGTGTTCTGGTGCACGCGTCGACCCCGCGCGCTCTCTACGGGATGTTCCCCCGTTCCATCGAAGTGCAGATGGAGCACGGCAACGCCGGGGATTTCTGGTGCATCCTGGAAGACATCCGCGTTCCCGACATGGAGCGTCGGCGCGGGCCGCCGGCGCAGTGGGGGACCACGGAGGGCAAGGCGCGACGCATTCTCAATCTGACCGACAGCTCCGAAAAGCCTGTCGGCGAATGGAACACCATGGTGATCGAGGCTGTCGGGAGATCGATCAGAGTCTGGGTCAACGGCGACCTGGTGAATGATGGCTCGGATGCGACGGCCGATCGTGGCCGCATCGCTCTGCAGTCGGAAGGATCGGAGGTCGAGTTCCGAAAGCTCTCGCTGTTGAAATGAATCGCGCTGCTCTATTCCTTGTTGCTTGCGCTCTCGGTGGGCTTGGAGGCGCACTCGGATCGATGGTCGGCCATTCGTTCGGCAAAGGCGGTCTCTGGGCGGGTGGAATCCTCGGTGGACTCCTCACCTCGATGCTCATCGCACGGATTGCTCTCTGGCGGCGTTGGATCGTGCCGACCCAGTATTGGCCGACTGTACTCGGCACCGCGATCGGGTTTCTTCTGGCGTGCGCAGTCACGGTGAACACCTTGTCCAGTCCTGTTGGTCCAATCCTGAGCACATTCCTAATCGGCGTTGGCGCAGTCCTCGGCAGTATCCGCGCACCATCTGCTGCCGATCCGCACGACCACGCTGGCTGACGTAAGTTACGTCCGCGGGAGCGCGGCACTTCACACTTGGTGGAAGCATCAACGAGGAGGCAGCAATGGCACAAGCGACAACTCAGAATCAGAAAAGGATCATCGCAAACCAGAGAACGATCGTCGGCAACCAAAGCAAGATTCTCAAGAACCAGCAGGCGATTTTGAAAAACCAAAAGAAGATCCTTTCGAATCAGGGCAGAATCCTCAGGAAATAGCATTGTGGGGCTCGAGTACGTCGTGAGCTGAAGACGGCAGATACCTACACGAGTCCGCCTCGCGTGACATCCAGTCACAGCACTGCTGACGCCTCGCCGTTGCCGGTGCGCGAGCGCATCCAGGCGCTGGATGTTCTCCGCGGCGTGGCGGTCGCCGGAATTCTCCTCGCGAACGTGATGGTGTTCTTCGGCCTGATATTCATGCCGCCGGACCGCGTCGCCGCCCTGCCGACTGCGGCCGCTGACCGCGTCGCGTCATTTCTCGAGCGAGTCTTTGTCGACGGCAAGTTCTACTCGATATTTTCGCTGCTGTTCGGCATCGGCTTTGGTGTGCAGCTCTCGCGCGGCGGAGAGGCTGCGCTGCCGAGATTCAAGCGACGTCTCCGCATCCTGCTGGGGATTGGGGCTATTCACGCCTTCCTGATCTGGGCTGGCGACATCCTGATGCTGTACGCGCTGCTCGGTTTCACGATGCCGTGGTTCGCGCGGAAATCGAACCGCGCGCTGCTGCGGTGGACTGTGATCCTGCTTGCCGTGCCGACAACGCTTTACATCGTCGCTCTCGCAGTATGGATGCTCGTCGGATCTGGCGCGCCTCAATCATCGGCCGCTTCGGGCGCGCCGGCGAACATTCTGAAATTCTTCGAAGCCATAGGCACGGGCGGCTTCAAGGATGCGTTCATCGGCAACCTGGTCTTCCTCGGCGGCCGATGGGCCGATCTGTTTGCTACAGTCCGATTCCCGAAAGTGCTCGGTATGTTCGTGCTGGGACTGTGGACCGTGCGCACCGGACTCGCGCTGTCGCCATCCGACCACCGCGCCACGCTCGTGCGGTGGAGTCTTCTTGGCTGGGGTGTCGGGCTGCCCGCAAACATCATCGCGGCGTGGGCGTTTGACCACTGGTCCTACCTGCCGCCTTCCGTCGGAGGTCTCCTCGGCACCGCGATGCAGGCGGTCGGCGTGCCGATGCTTGCCCTTGGGTACGCCGCCACGGTTGTACTGCTGGTCGTCGACGGGCAGCGCTTTATCACCGTTTTCGCCCCAGTCGGCCGCATGGCACTCACGAACTATCTGATGCACTCGATCATTTGTGTGGTGCTCTCATACGGGTTCGGGTTCGGGCTCTGGTGGCGAGTCGGCGCCTCGAGGGCGCTGGCGATCGCGGCCGCGATCATAGTCGTCCAGATCCCACTTAGCGCGTGGTGGCTCTCGCGCTTCCGCTTCGGGCCCGTCGAGTGGATCTGGCGCCGGCTCACCTACGGCCGACCGATCTGAGATGCGAGACTCCGTTCGACGGCGCGCGACTCCTATTCTGGTGCAGGACGAGATCGCCGCATGACCATCGACCACAACTCCTTCGATTTGCCGCTCGTGATCTCTTCGACGAGCACCGTGTACGCGTCCGGTGTTGACCTCCGCCACGTCGTGCGGAGCTGGCGTGGCGTGGATGTGACCAGATTGTCGCGAAAGAGGAGCGCCCCATCGGTCGAATCGACGTTTCCGTGACTGTAAAAACCCGGGAGCGCGATATACCAGTAGACGATGCTCTTCTGCCGAGCATCCCAGGCGTAGGTCGTCTCGCCCTCGTAGGGAACAGAATCGCCGCGGACGACGTGATGATCTCGCAAGAAGCGGCCGCCGTAAACCCACGCGAAACAGTGTTCGTCGGTCACGGCCCGTCCTGCGAACGTGCCTTTCCAGCAACTGCCCGCCAGAAAGGCGAGTGGTTCTAACTTGTCCATCGCCGCTGATGTCTGAGCGGCCGACGAGCCCGCTGCCGCCACAGTGAGAATCGTCGCGACAACAAGCATCACGCTTCGCCGAAAGATGTAGCGCATAAATCCCGTCCAGTTTGTGTAGCGAATGATTGCGCCGAGCCGCGAGCGCGTCTTGACGATTTGTTACCTCGCCGGCTCGAGCAGCGCGTCTCCATCCGGCGCAAATCGCCGGAGATACTCAGTTGGGCTCGCGGCACCCACGCGCCGAAAGTCACGCACGAGATGGGATTGATCGGAGTATCCAGCTTCCGCGGCAATCCTGGACCACTCGACGTCGACGGCGCTTCGCAGACGGTCGACCGTCCACACAAACCGCTGGATTCGTGCGTACGCCTTGGCCGACACGCCAACGTAGCGATTGAATGACACGGCGAGATGTTTCCTGCTGACGTCGAGCTCCTCGTGCAACGCACCAACGCGGAGGAGGCCGTGTGTCTGCTCGAGTCGTGTCGCCGCGTCGCGGACGAATGCCGGAACGCAGAGCCCAGGCGTTCGTCGGTCGCGCAAAAACGTTTCGAGAATGACAAACCGTGCACTGGGGAAGTCTGCGGCGAGCAGCCTCACTCGGAGATCGCGTGCGTGAGGCCCAATAAGTTTCTCGAGATCGATGATCGAATTCGCAGCGCCAGGGGCGGCGAAGCCAAAGAGCTGTGCCGCACCCAGCGGGCGCATTCTTACCGAGACGAGATGCGTGCCGTCCAATGACTCGATGAAGATCGAGCGCTCCTGCACGCCGGAAAACCAGCTGCGCTCCCACACCCCGGTTCCGGATCCTTCGAACACTCTGTGCGCCGGTCCGAGGTTGATCATCACCTCGACGTAACCGTTCGGGAGCACTGCCTCGCGGAAGGGACTGAGTCTGCCTTTGACCTCCCAGTATTCCTGTACGACGCCGGTTAGTTCCGCGCTCGGTTGAGCGCGCGTGAGGCACCACGTGCCGAGGGTGGTGGTGTGCCTAAACTCGTCGATCTGATTCATAATGACTAACCTGTCTTTCGCGCGAAGGAGGCGGAAGGAGAGCAATTATGAGCGCCAGTAAATGGCCTGCGCCGGCGTTGACCGTTGGCACGAACCCTACAGGTCATTGAATGAGTTGGAGAGAGAGACTCACATACGACCGACCGGTCTGAGAGGCGGGCGGCAAAACAAATCCCTCTTGACATTGGGTTCTACAGGTGTAGAATCTACACGTGTAGAGAGCCAAGAGGGTTTAGATGCCTGAACGCCACCAGCTCACTGAGCTACAGACTGCCGTTCTTCGCCTACTCTGGGCACAGGGCGAGCTGACCGTCGCGCAGATTTGGGAGCAACTGTACGCCCAGCGAAAGCTGGCGCAGACGACTGTCGCGACCATCGTCGCTCGTCTCCAGCGCCGCCGAATCCTCGCCAGGCGAACCCGCCAGCGTCAGTTTGTCTATCGCGCCCTCGTCACTGAAGCTGACGTCCAGCATTCCATGGTAAGCGAGCTCACCGAACGCCTCTTCGCCGGCGACGTCGCCGCGCTCGTGAGCCACCTGCTCTCGGCTCGTGACATGACTCCTGGCGATCTCGCACGCGTAAGGAAGATGATCCAAGGCATTCGCCCCAAGACGGGAGAGTCCGCATGACCGGCACCTTTTCTTCCACCGCGCTTGCATGGCTGCTCACCTACGCCATTCATAGCACTGTTCTACTCTCACTCGCGTGGCTCCTCGTGCGCGTCCGACGCTGGTCGCCAGGCGCGTCCGAGCTTCTATGGAAGTCAGCTCTGCTCGGCGGCATTCTGACAGCGAGCGTCCAGCTACGGCTCGACCTGCGCCCCGCGGGCACGGTCATGCTACAACGTCCGGCGGTAACGGCGCCGGCCGCGGCGGTCGCACCGATCGATTGGCCGGAAAAGCCCGGTCCAGTTCGGGACGCTCATATCGCACCTGTATCGAGATCTTCGGCCGAGCCCTCCCCCTCGTCCCCACTTATTTCCATGTCGAGATCATCTGCGGTGGTTCTTGCGTGGGCAGCCGTCGCCCTCATCCTCGGGTTCAGTTATGTGGCGCGACGACTGATTCTCGTTGGTCGTCTCGGTGACCGGCGCGCGGTGCCTGAAGGCCGGCTGCTCGAGATGTTGGGCGGGCTGGCGCGCGACGCCGGGTTGCGACGCACGCCACGCCTCACATGCACACCTCGCATCTCCAGCCCAATTGCACTCGGGGTCGGCGAGATCTGCGTTCCAGAAACTGCACTGACCGATCTCGATGTCGAGCAGCAGCGCAGCCTGCTCGCTCACGAACTGGCGCACCTCGCCCGTCGAGATCCATTGTGGCTCGGCCTTACCAGCATGATCGAGCGTGTCTTCTGGATTCAACCTTTGAATCGCGTTGCAAACCGGCACATCGCGACATCGGCGGAATTCCTGTGCGACGACTGGGCGGTCCGTCGAACAGGTTCTGGTGTTCCTCTCGCCCGCTGTCTCGCCCAAGTCGCCGAATGGATCCAGGCGTCACCGCTCGGAGTTCCGGTTGCGGGCATGGCCGAGGAGCGTTCGTTGCTCGTGTCGCGCGTGTCGCGGCTGCTCGAGGGCGTGAAGCCCAGCACGCGATCGAGACGCGGCCTCGCGGTCGCGGCGATAGCGGTACTCCTCGCCACGATCGTCGTTGCGCCGGGCGTCTCAGGAAAGTCCGGCAGCCAATTGCTAGCTGACGAGGGGCGGAAGATCGGCGAGACGGGAGGGAATACCGCCGAAGAGAATGCTGTGTCTTCCCCCTCGCCGTCGTCATCGTCTGGCGCCGCCTCCGTCGTCTCCGGCAAGGCGACTACCAGGCAGCACATAAACGCCGACACTGGCGTCGTGAATGCGCTCATCGCGCGTCTTGGGGACGAAGACGCGGATGTTCGCCGCGCCGCCGCGCACTCACTCGGGCAACTGAAGGACTCGCGCGCCGTGCCTGGCTTGATCGGAGCGTTGAAGGATTCCGATCCGAAAGTGCGTGCGTCCGCCGCGGAGGCGCTCGCGGAGTTCGAGGATTCCCGCGCCATTGCACCGCTTGCCGCCTTGCTCAACGATCCTTCGACTGAAGTGAAGCAGAGCGCGCTCGAAGGGTTGTCGCATTTCGAAGACGGCGTCCCGTCCGGGGCAGTAATTCGCGCCCTCGGCGATGCGGATGCCGAAGTTCGCCACAAGGCCGCGCACCTCGCAGGGAAGTTGCGCGACAGGTCCGCCACCCCCGCGCTCGCGAAGCTGGTGGGTGACCCGGATTCGGACGTGCGTCAGGCGGCCATCGAAGCCATTGGCGAGTTGAAGGATCCGATGGCGGCGTCGGCCGTGTCTCTCGCGTTAGGTGACTCTGACGCCGACGTCCGTAAGCAGGCGATGAACACCATGGAGGAGCTCAAAGCGCCGATCGCCGAGCCAACGCTCATCCGTCTGATGCGCGATCCCGACCCCGACGTTCGCCAGCAGGCTGCACATCTGGCGGGCGAGCGATCGGTGATCGGCGCGATTCCGACTTTGCGTCGCATGCTCGAAGATCCAAACGGTGATGTGCGCGAGAGCGCCGTCGACGCGCTCGCCAACATCGCCGACGGCGCGGCATACGAGGCGTTGCGCGCGGCGCTCACGTCGAAGGACGCAAAGGTGCGTCGCGCGGCGGCCGAAGCCCTCGGCGACAGGAGATGAACATGCGCGTGATTTCACTATTGCTCGTCTCGACTGCGCTCGCGGCCGGGGCGATTGGCACGGCGGTGAAGATGGGCTCAGCGTCTGCCACATTCAGCGACGGACACGATTGGGAGCGGAGCCGTCCGGGTCCCGACTCCGGCCGGGTCGCGATTCTGATCGACGCGCTTGGCCGCACCGATCCAGTCGTGTGCGAGCTGATCGCCGACCAGCTTGGCAACTTCTGGTGGAACGGCGGAAGAAACGGCGTCGGTCGTCTGGCAGGAGCATCAACCACCGTTCAGATCGCGAAGGACTCGATTGGCGGAACGATCACCGACGAGCGCGCGATCAAGAGGCTCGTTGCGGAGCTGGACGGCTCGAACGCTTGCACGCGGCGCGTCGCGAGCAAGCTGCTTGGACAGAGCACGATCAGCACACCGCGATTGAATGCTCTCTTGAGCGACGCATCCGCGAACGTCCGTGAGTCTGCCGCATTGGCTACCGGCACCGGCGATCGCCACGAAGCGATTCCCGCACTTGAGCGTGCTCTCGACGACCGGTCGCCCGCCGTTGCGGCGATGGCCGCGTGGGCGCTCGGCGAGATCGAGGATCACGCATCTGTGCCGAGGCTGTTGAAGTTCGTTCGGGCGGGCGATACGCGCGTACGACTTGCCGCGATCTGGGCGCTCGGCCAGCTCGAGGACAAGCGAGCCGTGCCGGACATCGTCGCGACCTTGCGCGATCCCAACGCGACGATCAGGGCGATGTCGGCCGGCGTGCTCGGTGATTTCGAGAATGTCGATGCGATCGGACCACTCGAGCGTGCGCTTGGAAGCGACACGGACGCAAGCGTCCGCGCCGCTGCCGCTGCTTCGCTCGGTCATATCAGCTCTTCGTCGTCCGGGCCCGCGCTTGGGAGAGCGCTGTCCGATGCTGACATAGCTGTCCGCCGCGCCGCAGCGGAAGCACTCGGTGACCTGGACGAACTGCACGTTGCGCCCTCCGGCCTGGTCGAGGCGCTTTCGTCCACCGATCCGGAGCTGCGACATGTCGCGGCGAAGTCGCTCAGCTCAATCGCTGATCCGGCGACGACGTCGGCGCTCATCGGACTGCTGTCGAATCCGGATGCGGACCTGCGGAAGGATGCGGTCGAGGCCTTAGGAAAGATCGGAACGCCCACTGCCGTTCAGGCGATTACGAAGGCACTCACTGACCGCGATCCGCAGGTGAGGAAGGCAGCGGCGGAGGCGTTGGGCGAGATCAAAGATAGTTAGGCGTGATGCGAATTCGACGAAGCATGGACGCGGATTTCCCAGCGATCGTGGCGATCGTCAACGATGCTACGCACGCCTATCAGGGAGTGATACCAGCGGACCGATGGCACGAGCCTACATGTAGGCGAGTCAACTCGACACAGAAATCGCCGCCGCATCCTGTTGTGCTTGCCAATCGATGGGTGGAGGGCTAGCAGCCGGATACGGCATCGCTTTCCAGCTTCGCCGAGCCGCATTAGTTTTGGCTTCGGCGTCAAGAACGCCTCCGGTCCGCGGAAAGGGCTGCGCCCATCTTTTTCGGTAGCTTGTTTCACCGCGCCCTCTTCGGGCCGATTGTGCGGACGCCGGCCATAACGAAGGAGGCGTCCCATGTCGTCACCGTTCGCCCGTCCGCTCCCATCTCGAGCGGATCTCGCCCAACAGAAGAAGCAAGCGAAGGAGCTGCTTCAATCATTCAAGTCCGGCGACGCCGAGGCGCGTGCGCGCGTCCGCGCCGTACTGCCGGACAAGCAGAAGATCGCCCTCGCAGACGCGCAGCTCGTCCTCGCCCGCGAATACGGATTCAGCAACTGGGCGGCGCTCAAGCAACACATCGAGTCCCACGCTGAGGTGAGAACTTCGCCTGAAGAGCGCATGCACGACGCGTTCACGCGGCATGATGCAAATGCCGTGAGGACGCTTTTCGAGAAATACCCGGAGCTCCGCAAACGGATCAACGAGCCTTTGTTCGCTTTCGATTCTCCGGCCATCGTGGCCTCCGCAGGCGATCCAGCAATGGTCGACGTGCTACTCGACTTCGGGGCTGACCCCAACCGGCGCAGCGATTGGTGGGCGGGCGG
>JBGQIT010000037.1:0-12538 GCA_041498575.1 Gemmatimonadaceae bacterium | reverse complement strand
GCTCGCGCGGAGAATTCGTCGATCGGGAGATCTTCCGCTTTCATCGAGCCGCGATCGCTGAGCCAGGTCTCGAACGCGTCGAAGAGCGAGCCCGCACCTGCGTATCCAGCCTCGCGAAGCGCATCGGGTCCGCCGCCGCTGGCGCCGGCGACGCGCAGGCGAAGCTCGCGCAGCGTGCGCTGCGCCAGGCCAATCAGCTCGGGAGCTTCTGTGGTTGTCATGCGAACTAGGACGATCTCACGCGGAAGATGTTGCTGGAGAATTGATCCGGCGCAAGAGGTCGGCCTCGTCGATTATCGTGACGCCGAGGGACTTTGCCTTGTCGAGTTTGCTTCCGGCTTCCTCCCCCGCAAGGAGGAAATCCGTCGACTTGGAAACCGACCCGGTGACTCGGCCGCCCGCGGCTTCGATCGTCGCCGTCGCCTTCGCTCTGCTGAGAGTCGGCAGAGTGCCGGTGATGACGAGGGTCTTTCCGCTCAGCGGTCCACCCGCTACGACCGCGCGCGGGTCGGTGAAATTGACGCCGTGTGATCTCAGCTTTTCGACCAGTGCGCGACCAGCGGGATCCGAAAAATACGCGACCACGCCGTCGGCTATTGTCTCCCCGATTCCGCGCACGTTGAGAATGTCATCCGCCGACGCCGACATCAGCGCGTCGAGCGTTCCGAAGTGCTGCGCCAGGAGCTGCGCCGCGATCGATCCGACGTGCCGGATTCCAAGCGCGTGAAGCAACCGCTGGAGGGGCTGTGATTTCGACGCCTCGATCGCCGCGATGAGCGAGTCGGTCCCCTTGTCCGCGTAGCCCTCGAGCTCGAGCAGCTGTTCGCGCTCGAGCGCGTAGAGATCTCCGGGATCGTGAACCAATCCTTCCTGCACCAGCTGTTCAATGCGCGCGTACGAGAGTCCGCGGATGTCCATCGCGCCCCGCGACGTGAAATGCACGAGGCCCTCCAGCTGTCGCCCGGGACAGGCGATGTTCGGGCAGTAGATCGCGGCCTCATCCTCTTCGCGGGTTACCGGAGTTCCACAGACCGGGCAGTTGTCCGGCATTCGCCACGGCTTCTCGCCGCCCGTTCGCTTTTCGGGGATCGGCGCGATGATCTGCGGAATCACTTCGCCGGCCCTCTTCACCTGGACCCAGTCGCCCTCACGAAGATCCTTGGAGATGATCAGGTCTTCGTTGTGCAACGTCGCCAGCTTCACGATCACGCCGCCGATCTCGACCGGCTCGAGCTCCGCGTACGGATTCAGCGCACCGGTTCGACCGACATTCACCTTGATTTTGAGCAGCCTGGTTTCGGCAATGTCAGGGGCGAACTTACGCGCGATCGCCCACCGCGGCTCGCGTCCACCGATGACGCCCACCTCTTCCTGGAGGCGGAGTGAATCCACTTTGACGACGCCGCCGTCGATGGCGAAGTTCAGCTCGCTCCGGATCCTGTGCTCCAGGTCGTACGCCCACTTCTCGACCTCGGCCAGCGTCTTCGCGCGCTTCCGGTGCGGTGCCACGGGAACGCCCCATTCCACCAGCGCGTCCAGAAGTTCCGTCTGCGTCTCGAATGGCAGCTCTACTCCACCCGGCGCGGCGAACGAATACCCAAAGAATCGGAGCGGCCGGGAAGCCGTAATAGCGGGATCGAGTTGTCGCAGGCTTCCGGCCGCGGTGTTGCGCGGGTTGGCGAACAGAGAATCCCCCGCGCGCGCCCTGGCCACGTTCATCTCCTCGAAACGATCGAAGGGGAAGTAGATCTCGCCCCGAATCTCAATTCGTCCCTTCGGGGCGCTCTCGTGGAGGCGCAGCGGAACGTCGCGCACGGTCCTGAGGTTCACCGTCACATCTTCCCCAATGGTGCCGTTGCCCCGCGTCGCGCCCGTGATGAAAAGCTGGTTCTCGTAGGTGAGCGCGACGGCAATGCCGTCGATTTTGAGCTCCGCGGTATAACCCGACTTTGCGACGTCGTCGCCCGCTATCCGCACCAGGCGTTCTTCCCAGGCGTGTAGCTCCTCATCGTCGAACGCATTGGCGAGCGAGAGCATCGGCCGAATGTGCCCATGCTTGGAGAGCTGGCTCTGGGGCTCGGCGCCGACCCGCAAAGTCGGCGAATCCGGCGCGAGGCATTCGGGAAAATTCTTCTCCAGCTCCTGCAGCTCGCGAAAGAGCTTGTCGTATTCGGCGTCCGAGATCGTCGGACGGTCCAGAACGTAGTACTCGTGGGATGCGCGGGTGAGGAGCCCGCGCAGCTCGCCGGCGCGCTTAAGCTGAGGCTCTTCGGCCTTCTGCCGAGTCCTTGGAGCCTGTGGGTGCGCCTGGGGCGGCGCTGCCTGCTCCGCTGCCTGCTGCCTGCTTGACCGGCTTTTCGCCATCCGACGAGTTGTTTCCTTTGCTCTGCGTATGATCGTTGAATTCGGCGCCGTCGAAGCGTACCACGCGGTTGCGCCCGGTCTCCTTCGCCACGTAGAGAGCATCGTCCGCCGCTCTCAGCAGCGCTTCCTGATCCTTCACACGCGGATGGGGCGCTGCCGCCACGCCGCAGCTTATCGTCCGGGTGATCGTCTTGTCCGCGGGCAATGAAAATGTATGGCCCGCGACAATCTCCCGCAGCCGCTCCGCAAAGGTGACCGCGGCATCGAGCACGGTACCCTGCAATATGAGAAGGAACTCCTCTCCACCGTAGCGGCCGACGCGGTCGATCTCGCGCGCCGCCCCCTTGAGGAGCTGCGCGACCTCCTTGAGCACCGAATCGCCGGCCTGGTGACCGTAGTTGTCGTTTACGCTCTTGAACTTGTCGATGTCGCACATGATGAGCGCGATGGGCTCGTGCAGGCGGATGGAGTGCTGCCACATTTCCCGGAGACGCTCCTCGAGGGACCGTCTGTTGTCTATGTCCGTAAGGCCATCAGTGAGGGAAATCCGCCGCAGTTTGTCGTTCAGGTCCGACAGCTCCTGCTTGCTCTCGGCCAGGTCCGACTGGAGCTTTTTGATGCGGAGGAGCGAGTTCACCCGGGCTTCGAGCTCGGCGAAGTTGATCGGCTTGGTGATATAATCGTCGGCGCCGGCGTCCAGCCCCTCGACCTTGTTCTCGGTGGAGTCCAGCGCGGTCTGCATGATCACCGGAATGAACGGAAGCTCTTTGCTTTCTCTCTTCGCCTTGAGGCGGCGCACGACTTCCATGCCGTCCATCTTCGGCATCATCACGTCGAGGAGGATCAGATCGGGGCAGGAGCGCTCTACGGCATCCAACGCGGCTTGTCCGTCGCTCGCTCCCTCTACTACGTACCCGCGCGCCTCCAGTCGAGCCCGGAGTAGCTCGATGTTGTCCTCGTGATCGTCAACGACGAGGATCCGTCCCTTACGCTCCATTGTTCTTGCCGAGGAATCTCTGCACCTCCGCGACGACGGCTCTCGGCTCACAGGGCTTGGCGAGGTATCCATCGCAGCCGACCTCCATCGCCTTCTCGCGATCGGACGCGAGCGCGTGGGCGGTGAGCGCGATGATGGGGATCCCTTTCGTCGACGGATCGTGCTTCAGCACCTGGGTTGCCTCCCAGCCGTCGATGATCGGGATGGAGATATCCATCAGGATCAGATCAGGCTTTTCCGATCGGGCCTTTGCGATTCCTTCCTCCCCGTTTAGTGCCTCGGTTACCTCGTAACCGAAGTGCTTCAGGATGGTGGAATAGACGATACGGTTGTCCTCATTATCCTCAACCAACAACACCATTTTACCTGAACTGCTCATTCAGCATCCTCGCACGGCTATTGCTAGGTGTGGTTCAGGGCAAATTTCTTACCATCCCCTGAGCCAGGCTCTTATGTTCAATTCTCCCAGCCCGCCCAGACCGACCTCGCCCGCCCCAAAGGCGCCGCCGCCGGGATCGATTCCTCAGCCCCAGCGGGATGGCGTTCCCCACGAAACTGTCCCCGACTGGAATAATATTGGTCTGTTTACAGCGGGGATTGCACTGGGAGCAATCCTCGGAGCAAGCGTCGCGCTTCTCTGGGCACCCGCGAGTGGAGACGAAACGCGCCATCGCATCGGACGGCGTGTGCGGGGACTCCGCGGCGACGACGACGTGTGGGACGAGCTCGCCGAGGAACTGGAGCTCGCCGCCGCCGAGAGGGAAGAGGAAGCGGAAGAGGAGGAGGAAGAACTAAGCGCCGCGCTTAAGACCTAGCCGGCTCTGAGCCCCGCGTCTGCCTCCGCCTTGTACTTGCCGTCGTTGTAATCCCGGTTCGGCAGCTTCATCACCGCCTGCCACTCGGCCCGCGCCTTCGCCTTGTCGCCCATATCCCTGTAGACTCCGGCAAGATCGAGGTGATGAACGATCCGGTCCGGCTCATTGGCGACGGACTCCTCCATATAGCGCTTCGCCTCGCCCCAGTTTGCTGACCCGAAGACCTTCCCGCCAAGGAAATTCTTCGCCAGCATGCGCGTGAATCCGTTCAATCGCATCACCTCGGCGTTCCACATTCCCATCACGTGAAGGCAGCCAGGGTGCTTGGGATCGATCTTGAGGCACTGGAGTGCCTGGGTGCGAACGTCCCCGGCGTACTTGACTCGCGCCTTCGGACCCTGCGTGAGCGCGTTTTTGCCCAGGGAGCGCGCGAGATGAAAGTGGCCCTCGGCGTCAGCCGGATTGGCTTCGACGGCGCGCCGCGCGTACAACTCGGCGTTCCTGAAATCGAGACCGCGTTTTTCGTCGTCGCGCTCGTATGAGCCCAGATCGACCGCGGACCTCGAAGCCTTCCAGAGGGCTTCGTAGTTCTTGGGATCTTCCTTGATTGCTGCCTCGTAGTGCTGGAGAGCAGCGGGAGCGTTCATGGCGACGTATTCTTTGTCGCCAAGCGCGATATGATCGGCTGCCGTCTGGGCGCCCGCGATTGAGGCAGTGAGCAGCATTCCTGCAGACAGATACTGAAGGGCGCGCATATGAACTCCGATTACGAGGTGATGTTGACCAGAACAAGTACCCCGGCTGAGCCTAAATGATCGTACCACGCCTGATTGAACGCAAACGAGACGGCGGACGGCTGGAGCCGCGGGACATCAGGGAGTTCGTGCTCGCCTACGCGAAGGGCGAGGTACCCGACTATCAGGTGGCCGCGTGGCTGATGGCAGTGTACTTCCGCGGGCTCGACCGGAGTGAGATGAACGCCATGATGGAGGCGATGCTCGAAAGCGGCCGGCGACTGGATCTCTCCCGTCTGCCCATGGCGCGAATCGACAAGCACTCGACGGGCGGCGTCGGAGACAAGACATCGCTCATCCTCGCGCCGCTCATCGCGTCACTAGGCGTGGCGGTGCCGATGATGTCGGGACGCGGGCTCGGCCATACCGGTGGCACGCTCGACAAGCTGGAATCGATTCCGGGCTTCAGGGCGGCTCTGACACTGGCTGAAGCGGAGAAGCAGATCGCGAGAATCGGGTGCGCGATGCTGAGCCAGACGGAAGAGATTGTTCCCGCGGACCGGAAGATGTACGCGCTGCGGGACGCGACGGCGACGGTGGAGGTGATTCCACTCATCGCCGCGAGCATCATGAGCAAGAAACTCGCGGAGGATCTGACCGGGCTCGTGCTCGACGTCAAACGCGGCTCCGGTTCGTTTCTGCCCAAGCTCGAGGATGAGCTCGAGTTGGCGAAGGCGATGATCGAGCTGGGCTCCGCGCATGGGTGTCCGGTCGTCGCTTTCCTTACAGCAATGGATCGTCCGCTCGGCAACGCCTGTGGTAACGCGCTCGAGGTCGCGGAGGCGATAGACGTTCTGAAGGGCGGCGGACCGCCCGATCTGATCGAAGTGACGTTCGCGTTGGGAGCCGCGATGCTCATCCTTGGTACCGTCGCGACGACGGTGGAGGGAGCGCATGTGCTGATGCGCGACGCGATCAATTCTGGAAGAGCGCTGCGCAAGTTCGAGGAAATCGTGGCGGCCCAGGGAGGCGACGCGGGAGTAGTGCGCGACCCGACGCGCCTCCCGCAGTCGCGGCATCGGGAGATCTTCGCGGCCAAGCGCGATGGCGTCGTAAGGGCGGTCGAGCCGCGCGCGATCGGCTATGGCACCATCGCGCTCGGGGGTGGCCGGCGGAACATGGAGGAGAGGGTCGATCCCTCAGTCGGGTTCGTGATCACAGCGAAACCGGGAATCCATGTCACCAAAGGTCAGACGCTGGCGACGATGCACACGCGCAGCGAAGCAGATCTGGCGGTGGGAAGGTCAGTCCTCGAGAGCGCCATTGTAATTGGTGATTCGGCGGAGCCCCCGCTGCCGCTCGTGTCGCACCGCGTCACCGCGCGGGGAGTCGAACAGCTCGCGTAATCAGGCGATGATCTTGGCGGGCCGTTCGATGACGTCGAACACGAACCCGAACGGATCCTCGAAATACGGCACCGGCTGCTCTCCCGCAAATCTCAGCGTGCACCCCGCCGCCTCGAGAAAGCGGCGGGCCTCCTGGTAATCTTCGACGTCGAACGAAGGGATGTATGAAATGGGACTGGACGTATCACGATTCACGTAGAGCCGCAGCTCTCCAGTGTCGAACTCGAGCTGGTCCAGCGTGCGTCGAACGAGTCTGAATCCAAGCAGCTTCCCGTAGAACGCTTCCGCCCGTGCGAGATCGCTTACATGGATCGCGATCTCCCTGTTAGAGCGCAGCTGAACCCCAGTTTCAGTCGGCATAATGATTCTAATAATGGGGATGACACCCGAGAGCGCAATTGAGAAAACTGCAAAGGAAGACTGCCTGCCGGGGGCGATGGGCGGGCCGGCTGATGGCTGCGGGCCAGTTTTCGATTCGCACGACCGCAAGATGTCGCTCAAGGATCATACGCCCGTAGCCGGCAACTGTGCCTCTGACGGCCCTTGGCAGGTAGTCTTCAGTTGAAGTTAGGAATCCTTAAGCACTGCCAGGAGTTTTTTCGGCGCCGTCATCCTGTACCCGTCGCGAAACAGTTCCAGCAGCTCGTCCCAGTCTACCTCTCCGTCCAGCCGGACCCCGATCCATCCACCCGGTCCAACGTACGGCGGCAAAAAAAAGCGATCGGGCACGGCTTCGATCATGAGTGCCTGGTTCACCGGCTTCGCCTTGCACCACACTGCGTTCCGCCCGCCGCCGTGATGGTTGTTCGCGTGTGCGTACATCGCGAAGATCTTGTTCTTCACCCGAAAGGTCGGCTCTCCCCACGCCTCGACTTCGTGGGCTTCGGGGAGGGACAGGGCAAGCTTTCGGACATGAGGAAGGGGGTCACGCGGCATGGTTGAATGCTGCGGCGAAACCTTTCAAAAAGCCAGAAAGAGCCTGCTTCGCCCCAACTCTCATGGCTTCAGCTGTGATGGCGCCTTAGCTTTTTCCACTGATCCCTCGAGAGGAATGACTTCATGCTTCGCTCCTCAAAGCAAGCGATCGCCATCCGTGCGTTGTCTCTCGTCATCGGCAGCGCCGCTATCGGAGGCTGCACATTGGCCACTGATGTAACGGTGCCAGGTGGCCTGATCAAAGTCAGTGGCGACGAGCAGACCGCGCCCGCGAACACCGCGTTGACAACGCCTCTCACCGTGGCGGTCGTCAATCAGTTCGGACAGACACTCCAGAACGTTACCGTCAACTGGATTATTTCCTCCGGCGGCGGGTCTCTCAGTTCCAGCGCGATGCTGTCAGACGAAGGCGGACTAGCCTCGGTTACCTACACTACTGGACCGACGGCTGGACAAGCCATCATCAAGGCGCGGGTGAATGGAGTACCGGACCTCGCCTTCAACATCCTCATTACCTAGCGAAAGCGTGGCGTCGGGGGATCCAGGACGAGGATATCCCCCGTGACCACGAAGTGGGCGCTGAGAACATCATCTGAGCTCGTGCCGACAAATACCGTGAAGCTTCCGGGCTCGACGACACGTCGCATTCGACGGTCGTACAGCGCGAGCGCGTCGGGACCGATTCTGAATGTGACCGTGCGCGTCTCACCCGGCTGCAGTGTTATTCGCCTGAATGCCTTGAGTCCCTTCACAGGCTCCGCCTCGCTCGCCACATCGTCACGGATGTAGAGTTGTACTACTTCATCCCCGACACGATCACCGCTGTTTCTCACGTCGACAGATACTCTGAGAGAGTCGCGCGCGCGGATGCTCGCCGCGGAGACTCTGAGATTCGCGTAGGCGAAAGTCGTGTAGCTCAGTCCATATCCGAACGGGAACAACGGCGTCCACGGAATGTCGAGATACTTCGACGTGTAGTGGTTCGCTGAGTCAGCCGGGCGCCCCGTGCTCCGGTGGTTGTAGTAAGTCGGGATCTGTCCTGTTGCACGCGGGAATGTGACCGGCAGCTTGCCACCAGGGTTGTAGTCTCCAAACAGCACGTCCGCGAGTGCGGTGCCGTGCTGGGTGCCGAGGAACCAGCTTTCGACCAGCGCCGGTACCTCGCGTGCGAGCTCGGGAACCGCGAGTGGGCGCCCGTTCATCAGAACGGCAATCACTGGCTTATTTTCTCCGCCGGGCGATTGCCGCGCGGCGCGGATGACGGCGAGAGCGAGATCCCGTTGTGACCCCGGCAGCTCGACCGAGGAGCGATTCCAACCCTCGCCGCTCATGTCCTCGCGCTCCCCGAGTACGAGCACCACGGCTTCCGCCTCGGACGCGGCACTTCGTGCAGCGGCGAATCCGCTGCTATCCGCAGTGTCTACCGGCGCGCCGCGGACCTGAATGAGGCGCGTCGAAGGCCCAAGCGCGGCGCGAATTCCCGCGAGGGCGCTTACTGCTTCTTCGGGCCTCCCGTCGGCTGCCCAGCCGCCGAGCGCTGAGCGCGCGTCATCAGCCAGCGGGCCGATCACGGCGATGGTACGAAGGTTTTTGCGGAGGGGAAGCGTCTTGTTGGCGTTCTTGAGTAGTACGATTCCTTCGCGCGCCGCGATGCGTGCCGCGGCGACATGCTCCGGCGCGAGAGTGTAGCGCCGCTCGCGGGCGACATCGCTGAAGCGATATGGATCATCGAACAGTCCCAGTGCGTACTTGAGGCGAAGCATCCTGCGCACAGAGGAGTCGACAAGCGCCATCGGAATCCGTCCCGTCCGAACGGCGGCCGCCATGCTGTCGGCGTAGACGGCGTCGGACATGTCGATGTCGACGCCGGCGCGGAGGGCGAGAATACCGGCCTCACCTCTGTTGGCCGCCACTCGGTGGTTGATCAGCTCGCCGATCCCGCCCCAATCACTAACGACGAGGCCCTTGAATCCCCAGCGACCGCGCAGCACGTCACCGAGAAGCCAATCACTCGAATGAGCCGGCGTTCCGCCGATGTCGTTGAACGAAGTCATCACCGTCGCCGCGCCAGCCTTCACCGCCGCTTCATAAGGAGGCAGGTAAGTCTCCCACAGTGTCCGCTCAGTGAGCTCCACCGAATTGTAGTCTCTGCCGCCCTCGGCGCCGCCGTAGGCGGCGAAATGCTTCACGGTGGCGAGCATCGCATCGGGCGCGCCAAGGTTTACCCCATGATCGCCGCCCTGGAATCCACGGACGCGCGCGGCGGCCATGATGCTCCCGAGCCAGGGATCTTCACCTGCTCCTTCGACGATCCGCCC
The DNA here is from genome assembly GCA_041498575.1 of Gemmatimonadaceae bacterium. GTDB lineage: Bacteria > Gemmatimonadota > Gemmatimonadetes > Gemmatimonadales > Gemmatimonadaceae > UBA4720. The sequence continues at coordinate 2,968 of JBGQIT010000037.1, read as the reverse complement.
CCACCGCGGATCGCGGGCGATGTCCACCATCGGAGCGAATGTCCAGTGAAGGCCGTGGGCCGTCGCCTCGACTGCAGCCTGTCGTGCTGACGCCTCGACGCGCGCCGAGTCGAAGCTGGCTGCCTCAGCGATCGGCACAGGATAGATGGTTCGGAATCCATGAATCACGTCGTTGGCGAAGAGGAGCGGGATCTTGTGTCTCGATTCGCGGACGGCGATCCGCTGGAGCTCGCGCGTATAATCCGCGCCGAAGATTCCGAGGAACGATCCAACGCGTCCGGAACGGACAAGCGCCTCTCCACCCTGGGGAGCACGTGGGCCGGTCTGCGTTCCCATGCCCGGTAGCTGATTGAGTTGTCCGATCTTTTCTTCGAGCGTCATCAGTCGAAGAATCGAGTCGGCGAATTGCGAGGCCCGTGCTGAGGTGAGCCGCGATTCGCGAGGCGTCTGTGCATTCGCCGCGACGGCGGCGAGCGCGCCGCAACAAGCAATTGTCGTCCAGATGCGCGTCATCGTCTTTCAGGGAAAAGGTGGATGTGTTCCAGCGCTTCGATTTATTGTGGAGAAAGTCTGGCCGAGGCTTCGGCGGCTCCCCACGCCGGAGTCACTCCGCCCTCGATGATGAGGAAGCTTTCGTCGGGCAACGATTCGCGTTTGATCGTCCGTGCGATCGGTACGGGCGAAAACGCGTCCTTCGCCGCGTCGAGAGCGGTGCCGCTGAGAAAGAGCAGAACCCCTTCGCTTGCGATGGGAGAGCGCGCCCATACCTCGACCGCCGGCCGGCGACCTCCGGAGCCGCTGCCGCGCGGCGAAACGAGAAACCGCGATAGCGCAGCGACGAAGGCTGCGGCTTCGTCGTGGTGGGCGAACTCCATCACGTGGAATTTCGTGGGACGTGACTTTGCGGGCATGGCTTCAGCGTCGCGACTGACGCCGCGGGTTCTTCGTGCCGACTTTTCTCGCTGAGCGCCTCTGGCCTGGCGGAGCGTCGCCCAAACGATTCACAAAAACCTTGGTCAGCCGGACGCCGGTGTGCTCGTAGTCGCGTGTCTTGTAGAACTCGTGCGCACGCTCGCGGTGGAGCGCCGACGTGAGCGAGATACGGAGTGCACCGTGTTGGATTGCCCATTCTTCGGCGCGCGCAACGAGCGCGGATCCGACGCCCTGTCCGCGCGCCTGCTCCTCGACGACAAGGGAGGTCAGCCACGCGGCGGGCTCGGTAGAGTGGATCGACTGAAAGAGATGAACTGTCACCACGCCGAGCAGCTCCCCGTGCTCATCCTCGGCGACCAGCACCATCGTGCCCGGCCCCGCGTGAAGCTTTTCGATGCGTTCCGGGATCTCAGCGGCATCAGTAGGATACCCCAGTTGTTCGAGCAAGCGGCCGAGCGGAGCCGCATCTCCGGATACTGCCGGTCTGAATCTGAGCGAGTCCATCTCAGGCAAAAGTATCCGCGAACCGTGGGAGAGAAACAAGGCCACGGCGGGCGAATGAACTGCAACTGCGAGGGGAGCAAGGCAGGTGGTTCGAGGTACTAGGTGCGAGGTATGAGGTAACGCGAACCACGTGGCGCTTCTACTCCGACCTCGCGCCTTGCACCTCGCACCCGCGACCTAGCTCTTCTCGCAGTTGCAGTTCATGCCCTATCGCCCGGTATCCGTAGGCAGTTCGTACCATACCTCCACCTCATAGCCATCGGGATCGGTGAAGAACACGTACGGCTCTCCGGGAACGAATTCGCCGCGGTCCTTGATCTTCCCGCCCGCGCGCTCGATGGAGGTCACGGCTTTGTCGATGTCGCGCGCGTCCAACAGACGGAACCCGAAATGCTTGATGCCGCCGGAGGTTCCGATGCCGTCGGTGCCCTTCTCGAACACGAGGACGTCGCGGGCGCCTGGGGTTTGCGCCTGGATGAAATGCCGCTCCCGATAGACAGCCAGCATCCCGAACACGTCGTGGTAGAACTGGAACGATCTCTCTGGGTCGCTTACGATCAGCGCGAGATGAGTCAGTCCGAGCGTTTTTATCATCGCCAATCTCTCCCGCGTGCGTCGCTCCCCGCGTGTGCCGCCGTCGGAGCAAGGTGCCAGCTGACCACAGTATCTATGAGGAAAACGGCACCATTAGGACGTGGGGACCGGTGGCTTCCACAGCGCAGCGTCGAGAATCGACCAGAGATGAATTACCCAGCCCAGCAAAAAGATCCAGAGAACGACGGCGAGGCCGAACTGAAGAATCGCCATTCCTAGTCGGCCCTGAACCAGCTGCCCGAGCCCGGGAACGAAGAAGCTGCAAACCGCGGCGATGACGTTGCCTGCTGATCCCTGACCCGCCATTGATCGATCCTCTTCAGAGTGGGTAGTCAACGATGTCACCGCGGCCGGAACCTCGCTACCGGCAAAGTCGAGCCGCTGTAAATTGTGAATCGGGTTTCAACGCTGGGGATGCCGAGCATGCGATACGATGGGCAATGAACGGCTGAGCGCGTTCAGCGATGGAGTGATCGCGATCCTCATCACGATCATGGTGCTGGAGCTGAAGGTGCCGCACGGCACCGACCTGGCCGCGCTGTCGGGACTCCTGCCGATATTTCTGACCTACGTGCTCAGCTTCGTCGTCATCGCGATCTACTGGAACAATCATCATCACATGTTCTATCTCACCGACCGGGTCACGGGTGGAATACTTTGGGCGAATCTGCACTTGTTGTTCTGGCTCTCGCTCATGCCGTTCGTGACTGGGTGGATGGGCGAAAATCATTTTGCGTCGCTTCCAACCGCCCTGTACGGTGTGGTGCTGATGATGTCCGGCATCGCGTACTATATGCTCGAGCGCACAATCGTCCGGAGCCAGGGTGCGACCTCCAGGCTCAAGGCAGCGGTCGGGAACGATACGAAGGGAAAGATCTCCGTGGTGCTGTACGCGATCGCCATTCCACTCGCCTTCGTGCACCAGCTCCTGTCCGAT